>NZ_DASYDG010000016.1:0-15947 GCF_036499745.1 Pinirhizobacter sp. | reverse complement strand
GTCGGGCGCCACCCTGGGAACGCTTCCGCAGGAGGGCAAAGCCCGACGAGGACTTAGTGACCGGGGTGGCGCCCGACGGCTCCCTCCCCTCACCGCCCTTAGAGGACGTAGACGAACATGAACAGGGCGAGCCAGACCACGTCGACGAAGTGCCAGTACCAGGCGACGGCTTCGAAGCCGAAGTGGTGGTCGCGGGTGAAGTGGCCCTTGGCGCAGCGCAACCAGATGATCGCCAGCATGATGGTGCCCAGGGTCACGTGCATGCCGTGGAAGCCGGTGAGCATGAAGAACGTGGCACCGTACACGCCGCTGTGCAGCGTGAGGTTGAAGTGCGTGTAGGCCTCCATGTACTCGTGCGACTGGCAGAACAGGAAGAGGCTGCCCAGCAGCACGGTAAGGCCCAGGAACAGCAGCAGCTGGCCGCGGCGTCCGCCACGCAGGGCGTGGTGGGCGATGGTGATGGTAACGCCTGATGACAGCAGGATCAGCGTGTTCAGCAGGGGCAGGCCCCAAGCCGGGATCGTCTGGAAGGCGCCGCCGATGGCTTCCGGACCACCGCCGCCGCCGGCTCCCCAGGCTGCCGTGTAGTTCGACCACAGGAACTGGTGGGTAAGTACGCCATGGCCTTCGCCGCCCAGCCAGGGCAAGGAGAACATGCGGGCGTAGAACAGGGCACCGAAGAAGGCACCGAAGAACATCACTTCGGAGAAGATGAACCACAACATGCCCATGCGGAAAGAACGATCCACCTGGTCGTTGTAGCTGCCGGCGCGCGATTCATGGATGACCGAGCGGAACCAGCCGAAGAACATGAACAGCACCAGGGCCACACCGGTCCAGAACATGCTTTTGCCCAGACCGGCTTCGCCGGGCTGTGCGTTGAGCCAGTGGGCCGCACCGTAGACAGTGGTGAACATGGCAATGGCCGCGACGATCGGCCAGTAGCTGTTCTTCGGTACGTAGTAGACGTCGTCTTGCTGGTGACCCATGGTGTGTTCCCGTGGATAGCTTGTTTTTACGCTCAAACGTTGAGCATCTGCAAAATCGACAGCAGGAAGATCGCGATGGCAATGCCGCCGACGATCCAGGCGGTGCGCCGGGCGCGCTTGCGGCGCGCCTGGAATTCCGCTTCCTGCTGGTGTGTATGGGCGTTCACAAGATCAATGGTCGACGTGGCCGTGGGCCAGTTCATCGTCGTTGATCACCGGCGGCACGGCGAAGGTATGGTGGGGAGCCGGCGAAGGCACCGTCCATTCCAGGCCCTTGGCGCCTTCCCACGAACGATCGGGCGACTTCTTCTTGGCAAAGAACACGGTGTGGATTATCACGCCCAGGAAGATCAGCTGCGAGGCACCGAACCAGAAGCCGCCGATGGAGCTGATCATGTTGAAGTTGGCGAACGCGACGTTGTAATCGGGGATGCGGCGCGGCATGCCGGCCAGGCCCAGGAAGTGCTGCGGGAAGAACAGCACGTTCACCGAGATCACGCTGGACCAGAAATGGATCTTGCCCCAGGTCTCGTTGTACATGTTGCCCGACCACTTCGGGATCCAGTAATAGGCCGCGGCGATGATCGCGAAGGCAGCGCCCGTTACCAGCACGTAGTGGAAGTGCGCCACCACGAAATAGGTGTCGTGGTACTGGAAGTCGGCCGGGGCAAGGGCAAGCATCAGGCCCGAGAAGCCGCCGATGGTGAACAGGATGACGAACGCGATGGAGAACAGCATCGGCGTTTCGAAGGTCAGCGAGCCGCCCCACATGGTGGTGACCCAGTTGAACACCTTCACGCCGGTCGGCACCGCGATCAGCATGGTGGCGTACATGAAGAAGATCTCCGCGCCCATCGGCAGGCCCACGGCGAACATGTGGTGCGCCCAGACGATGAACGAGAGGAAGGCGATCGAGGCAATCGCGAACACCATCGCCTTGTAGCCGAAGATCGGCTTGCGGGCGAAGGTCGGGATGATCTCCGACACGATGCCGAACGCCGGCAGGATCATGATGTAGACCTCCGGGTGCCCGAAG
Source organism: Pinirhizobacter sp. (assembly GCF_036499745.1). Classification (NCBI taxonomy): domain Bacteria; kingdom Pseudomonadati; phylum Pseudomonadota; class Gammaproteobacteria; order Lysobacterales; family Rhodanobacteraceae; genus Pinirhizobacter; species Pinirhizobacter sp. The sequence continues at coordinate 13,922 of NZ_DASYDG010000016.1, read as the reverse complement.
AACCAGAAGATGTGCTGGTACAGGATCGGATCGCCGCCGCCGGCGGCGTTGAAGAAGTTGGTGCCGAAGTATTTATCGGTGAGCAGCATCGTCACGGCGCCGGCCAGTACCGGCATGACCGCGATCAGCAGGAAGGCGGTGATCAGCCAGCTCCACACGAACACCGGCATCTTCAACAGATCCATGCCGGGGGCGCGCATGTTCAGGATGGTGGCGATGATGTTGATCGCGCCCATGATGGAGGAGATGCCCATCAGGTGGATCGCGAATATCGTGTAGGCGATCGACTCACCCTGCAGCGACAGCGGTGGGTACATGGTCCAGCCACCGGCGGGGCCGCCACCGGGCATGAACAGGGTGGACAGCAGCACGCAGAAGGCGAACGGCATGAGCCAGAACGACAGGTTGTTCATGCGCGGCAGCGCCATGTCCGGCGCGCCCACCATCAGCGGGATCATCCAGTTGGCCAGGCCGACGAAGGCCGGCATGATCGCGCCGAAAATCATCACCAGCGCATGCAGCGTGGTCATTTCATTGAAGAAATAAGGCTGCACCAGCTGCAGGCCGGGCTTGAAGAGCTCGGCGCGGATCACCATGGCGAAGCTGCCGCCGATAAAGAACATGGTGAGCGCGAACACCAGGTACAGGGTACCGATGTCCTTATGGTTGGTGGAGAACACCCACCGCTCGATGAAGTTCCTCGGCGGACCGTGATGCTCGTGGTCGTGGTGATCGTGTTGGTCGTGGGCTGCGTGGGCCATGGCCTAAACCTCTACCTGCAATGCGTGTACGGATTAACCCTGGCCCTTGGGCGCGGGAGCGGGCTGTGCGGTCTGGGCGGTCTGCGAAGCCTTCTGCAGTTTCGCCTCGTCCTGCTGGGTGGCCAGCCACTGTTCGAATTCGGCCTTGGGCACGGCCTTGACCACGATCGGCATGAAGCCGTGGTCCTGGCCGCACAACTCGGCGCACTGCCCGCGGTAGACGCCAGGCTCCTTGATGTTGGTCCAGGCGGAGTTGATCACGCCGGGGATGGCATCCATCTTCCAGCCCAGCGCGGGCACCCACCAGGAGTGGATGACGTCGCCGCCGGTAATGACGAAGCGCACCTTGGTGTTGACGGGCAGCACCAGCGGGTGGTCGACGTCGAGCAGGTAGGTGTTATAGCCATCCACCTGCACCTTGCCCGGATCCATGCCGGAGCCCAGCTGGCGGGTACGGTCGCTGCGACCGTCGAGCTTGGACATGAAGCCGACCTTCTCTACCGCCTTGCCCTGGTAATCGATGTAGTCGTAGCGCCACTTCCACTGGTAACCGGTGACCTTGACGGTCATTTCCGAACCGGTGGTGTCGGCGAAGCTGACCAGGCCACCGGTGGCAAGCTTGGCCAGCACGATCAGGATGATGATCGGCACACCCGTCCACAGCGCTTCGAGCTTGGTGTTGTGGGTCCACTTTTCGGCCACGGCACCGCGCGACTTGCGGAACTTGAACATCGAGATGAACATCGCGCCGAAGACGACGATGCCGATCACGACACATACGCCGAAGGCCACGTTGTTTAGGAAATAAGGCTCGCCCGACCATGTCGTGACGCCCTTGGTGAGGTTCAACTGGTCCGGCTGGGGATTCGCCCACACCGCCCCGCCAAACAGGGCGAGGGCCGTCGTGGCCACTGCCTTCATCGAACGCCTGATGCCGCCAGATGTCATGTCTTGCACCTTTATTGAACCTACCTGCGCGGCTGGTCGTTGATTTCCGCCAGCAACACCATGAGTTTCCGTGACGCTTCGACTTTTTCCTCTTCCCCGAGGAAAGCGCCGATTTCAAGCTCGCGGCCGTGCGACTTGAGCACGAGCCGTTGTCTCCCATTGCCCGGCAGCAGCCGGACACGAACCCAGTACGGCTGGAAGGAGGCACGGCGCCGTCCGGGCAGCCATTGCACTTCCAGCTTGTCGCCTTCCACCACGATCCGCTCGCCATGGCCACCCGCGCGCCAGGCCAGGCCCAGCAGCGATGCCACCGCCACGGACTCCAGCAGCGCGAAAACCGGGGCGAACACGTTGCCCTGCCACGCACAGATACAGGCGACCGAAATGGACAGGGCAGCCAGCGACCACGACAACCGATGCAAACCACGCCGACTGAGCGCGCGGTTGGGCCGGAGCCAAACAACGCGCGGCAAGCCAGCGATGGCTGGACGGAGCACGACCATGGGAGCACCTGTCCCTCGGAACAGCGGAATGATAGGCCGCTGGGGGTGTAACCGGCAAGGTTGACGTGTATCGGGAACGGCGCCGGCAACGTTGCGACATGCGGCAATTTGCCTCAAGCAGTAATTTATGCCCCGGTGCGTGAAGCCCGCGGGGCGCATGCGTGGGCGTCCGGTGACCGTCCCGGCGCGGGCGGCCGTCGTAAGCGGCCACCCACAGCCGGCGCGTACAATGCGCGGCTGATCCCCTTCCCACTGAAGCTCCCACGCCGTGAACGAACCCATCCTGAGCGTCGACCTGCCCGGCACCGCCAGTCCCGCGCGCGCGCGCATCACCGCGGCCTGGCTTCGCGATGAAACCGAGGCCGTGAACGACCTGCTGGCCCAGGCCACCCTGCCGCCGGTCGAGCGCGAACAGGTGATCGACGTGGCCGCGGGGCTGGTAACCCGGGTCCGCGCCCGCGCCAAGGACCAGTCTGCCGTCGAAAGCTTCATGCGCCAGTACGATCTTTCCTCCGAGGAAGGCGTGCTGCTGATGTGCGTGGCCGAAGCCCTGCTGCGCATCCCGGACAAGACCACCGCCGACAAGCTCATCCGCGACAAGCTCGGCGAGGCTAACTGGAAGAAACACCTGGGCCAGAGCGAATCACTGTTCGTCAACGCCTCCACCTGGGGGCTGATGCTCACAGGCCACCTGGTGAGCCTGGCCGAGGAAACCCGCCACGACTTCACCAGCGCCCTGCGCCGCCTGGTAGGCCGGGCCGGTGAGCCGGTGATCCGCCTGGCCGTGCGCCAGGCCATGCGCATCATGGGCCACCAGTTCGTGATGGGCCGCACCATCGGTGAGGCGCTGGATCGTTCGGCCGAAAAAGAACACGCCGTCTATCGCTATTCGTACGACATGCTGGGCGAGTCCGCGCTGACGCAAGAAACTGCGGAGCGCTACCAGCAGGATTACCGCGACGCGATCAATGCGATCGGCTCGCGCGGGCCGTTCGCCAGCAATCTCGAAGCCCCCTCGATTTCGGTCAAGCTGTCGGCGTTGCATCCGCGATACGAGGTGGCCAACCGCGAGCGTGCCCGCCGCGAGCTCACTGTAAAGCTGCTCGAGCTTTCACAGCTGGCCATGAAGAACGGCATCGCCCTGTCGGTGGATGCCGAGGAAACCGACCGGCTGGAGCTGTCGCTGGACATCGTCGGCGATGTCTTCGCCCACCCGTCGCTGGAAGGCTGGAATGGTTTAGGGCTGGTGATCCAGGCCTACCAGAAACGCGCACCGTTCGTGATCGACTGGGTCACCGAGAAAGCCCTTGAAGCCGGCCGCCGCTGGTACGTGCGCCTGGTGAAGGGCGCCTATTGGGACGCCGAGGTCAAGCGCGCGCAGGAGGGCGGCCTGGGCGGCTACCCGGTGTATACGCGCAAGCCCAATACCGATGTGTCGTACCTGGCCTGTGCGGAACGCCTGTTCGCCGCCGGCGCCGACGCGGTGTACCCGCAGTTCGCCACGCACAATGCGCACACCATCGCCGCCATCCACCACATGTCGCGTGGCCGTGCCTACGAGAACCAGCGCCTGCACGGCATGGGCGCGGACCTCTACGCCGAGGTGATCGGCAAGGACAAGCTCAACGTCCCCTGTCGCGTGTACGCACCGGTGGGCACGCACGAGGATCTCCTGCCCTACCTGGTGCGCCGCCTGCTGGAAAACGGCGCCAACACCAGCTTCGTCAACCGCGTGGTCGACGAAAGCGTGCCCGTCCGCGACCTGGTCGCTGATCCTTGCGAAATCGTCCGCGCTTTCGCCTCCATTCCCCACCCGCGCATCCCGCAGCCGGTGAACCTCTACGGTGAACTTCGGAAGAATTCCATGGGCATGAACTTTGCGAACGATAACGAACTGAAGGCGCTGGCCGAATCCATCCACACGCAGGCCGGCCCATGGCATGCCGCGCCGCTGGTACCGGGCGCCGCGGCTCCGGGCGCCGCCGTGGATGTCACTGACCCATCGGATCGCCGCCGCGTGGTGGGCACGGTAAGCAACGCTACCGACGCCACCGTCGAAAAGGCCCTGGCCAACGCCGTTGCCGCGCAACCAGGCTGGGACCGTCTGCCAGCCGCCAGCCGCGCGGCGATCCTGGAACACGCTGCCGAGCAACTGGAAACCCGTCGCGGCGAGTTCATCGCACTGTGCGTGCGCGAGGCCGGCAAGAGCCTGCCCGACGCTATCGCGGAAATCCGCGAGGCAGCGGATTTCCTGCGCTATTACGCGACCATGGCGCGCCGCCTGTTCGGCCATCCCGAACAACTGCCCGGCCCCACCGGCGAAAGCAACCAGCTGTCCCTGCATGGCCGCGGTGTGTTCGTCTGCATCAGCCCCTGGAATTTCCCGCTGGCGATCTTCCTTGGCCAGGTGAGCGCCGCCCTGGCCGCCGGTAATTCGGTGATCGCCAAGCCCGCCGAGCAGACATCGCTGATCGGCCATGAGGCGGTCAAGTTGTTGCACGAAGCCGGCGTGCCGCGCGATGTGCTGCAATACCTTCCAGGCGATGGCGCCACGGTCGGTGCCGCCCTCACCCGCGATCCCCGCGTGGCTGGCGTGGCCTTTACCGGCTCCACCGACACTGCCTGGGCCATCAATCGCGCACTGGCCGCGCGCAATGCCCCGATCGCGGCGCTGATCGCCGAGACCGGCGGCCAGAACGCGATGATCGCCGATTCGTCGGCGCTGCCTGAGCAGATCGTCAAGGACGTGATCGCCTCGGCGTTCCAGTCGGCCGGCCAGCGTTGTTCGGCGGCCCGCGTGCTGTTCGTGCAGGACGACATCGCCGACAAGGTGATGTCGATGCTCGCCGGCGCCATGGCCGAACTCACCGTGGGTGATCCGGGCCAGCTTTCCACCGACGTAGGTCCGGTGATCGACGAAGATGCAAAAAAGATCCTGGTCGACCACGCCGCCCGCATGGATGCCGAAGCCCGCAGGATCGCCGAAGTCGCGCTCCCCGCTTCTACCGGCAACGGTACCTATTTCGCCCCGCGCGCCTACGAACTGAAATCACTCGCCCAGCTCACCCGCGAGGTGTTCGGCCCGGTGCTGCATGTGATCCGCTGGAAAGCGGATGAACTGGACAAGGTCGTGGATCAGATCAACGCCACCGGCTACGGCCTCACCCTTGGTATCCACAGCCGCATCGACGACACGGTGAATTACATCCAGTCGCATGCGCGGGTAGGCAACTGTTACGTCAACCGGAACCAGATCGGCGCGGTAGTGGGCGTGCAGCCCTTCGGCGGCGAGGCCCTGTCCGGCACCGGCCCCAAGGCCGGCGGCCCGCATTACCTGTTGCGCTTCGCCAACGAACGCACGCTCACCATCAACACTACTGCCGCGGGCGGCAACGCCTCGTTGCTGACGATAGGTGAGTAATCTGGCTGGGCATGGCGAACACGGGGCAGAAGATCCCGCGGCGCCATGCCCAGCCTGTTCAATTAGTTCAGCCAGCTAGTTCAGCGTGACGGTGTCGAACATGAAGGTGCCGCAATCATCGATGCACCTCAAAGTAACGTTTGTGCCCGTTGTGTGTGACAACGTCAGCAGCTGCAGGATACCCATGCCCGGGGCATCGTTAAGATTGCGGCCTCCATGCAACTTCCATTCCCGATCCGGCTGCCCGTCCAGCTTAACGACGATACTGGCGCCGCCATCGTCATCGCCAATGCGAATGGATTCGACGACGCCTTTTACGGTGGGATTGATCTGTGCCGCCGTGGGTAGGGCGGTGATGGCGAGCAGTCCGGCAATGAGTAGTGTTTGTTTCGCTTTCATCAGTCAGTCCGTGATGCGCCCGGCTCGGGCGCGGAATCATTAGACGAGACAGAGATGCTCATGCGCTGCCGGCAGATGACGAAGGGTTGGTAGGCGAATGCCCATCGGGTAAGTATCAGTTGCAACCCCTCAAGGCTTATTCGCGGTGAGTTTGCCGGCAAGATGTTGCGATGCGTTAACGCCTCCCCGCTGCCAGGTGCCATGATCGGCGCCTGGACAGCTGGGGAGCGGTTCGATGAAATCCATCGCAGGCATCCATAACCCCGCCGACGATCCTCGCTATACGGCGGTGGAAATTCCCCCCAACGTGCTGCTTGGGCTCACCCTCCTTGCCGATCGCGACGGCGTGGATTGCACACCCTGGTTTGCAGGGTTGCCACTTGATCGCAGCCAGATCGCCGATCCGGACGCGCGCGTCTCCTACCGGCAGGCCGCCATCGTCCTGCGCCGCGCCCTGCTCGCCGTCGGCGACCCGGCACTGGGCATGCGCGCCGGGCGGGACGGCAATCTGGGCAGCTTCGGCCTGCTGGGGCTGGCGATGATGACGTCGGCCTCCTTTGGCGATGCCATGCGCGTGGGCATCGAAAACCATAAAGTGTGCGGCTCGCTGCTGGATATCGGTTTCGACATGCCCGGTCCGCGCGAAGCGGCCCTGGTGGCCTGGCCACGCTTCGGCGAACACGCCTTGCTGCCGTTCCTCTGTGAGGAGCTCTTCGCCAGCTGCCTGGCGGTGGCGCGGGAGTTGGTAGGCCCCGCCTTGCGGCCGCTACGGCTGGAACTGACCTACCCCCGTCCAGCCTACGTCCGGCAGTACATGGATTTCTTCCAGTGCGAGCTGCGTTTTGGTGCACCCGCCAACCAGATCGTGATGGACGCGCGTTGGCTGGAGGTACCCCTTCCCGGCTACAACGCACGCACCCGGCAACAGGCGCTGGCCATCTGCACACGCGAGTTGCCGCACGGCACCAGTTCCGACGAAGTGGTGATGGCCGTTGAGCAACTGCTGCGCTCTCGACTACGCGAACATCCACGGCTTCCCGAGGTCGCCCGTTGCCTCAACATGAGCGAGCGCTCGCTCCGCCGCCGGCTGGCTGAGGGTGGCCGGGTATTCCGGGATATCCACGACCAGTTGCGTGCCGAGCGGGCCATGGAGCTGCTTTACGCCGGGCACCTGAGCGTGGCGGAAGTGGGCGCGGAGATCGGCTTCGCCGACCCGCGCGAGTTCCGGCGCGCATTCAAACGCTGGACCGGCATGCCGCCGCGGGATGCCCGTCGCGCCGCTTAAGTCCGAGAGTTGGCCGATTTTCCCCCCATCGTCGGCGCAACGCCCCTCCCTCCCCCGATCCGTCAGGCGGCAGATTGCAGGACAGGCGACGAACAGTTGTTTGAATCGGGGAGAGTTCCATGCGAGCGACGATTATCCTGGCCGCCACGGCCCTGGGCCTTGCTGCCTGTAGCGGGCAGTCCGCGGCACCAACAGCCGATACCAGCAGTGCCAGCGACAGCTTCGAAGCCAAACTCCAGCAGCAACTGCTCGACGCAAAGCCTGGCAGCGTGGTGGATATCCCCGCCGGGCATTACAGCCTGAAGCGGGGCCTTAGCCTGCGCACCGATGGCGTCACCATCCGCGGCGCCGGCAAGGACAAGACGGTCCTTTCATTCAAGGACCAGATCACCGGCCCCGAGGGCCTGCTGGTGAATGCCAACGACTTCACCATCGAACATCTCGCCATCGAGGACACCAAGGGCGACGGGCTGAAGATCAACCAGGGACGGCACATCACCATCCGCGATGTACGCGTGGAATGGACCGGCGGCCCGAAGACCACCAACGGCGCCTATGGCATTTATCCGGTGAAGACCCAGGACACCCTGATCGAGGATTCCGTCGCCATCGGCGCCTCCGATGCCGGCATCTACGTGGGCCAGTCCAACAACATCATCGTGCGCCGCAACCGCGCGCAATCGAACGTGGCAGGCATCGAGATCGAGAACTCGATCGGCGCGGATGTCTATGAAAACACGGCCGTCGGCAACACCGGCGGCATCCTGGTGTTCAACATGCCCAACCTGTCGCAGCCCGGTCATGCCACTCGCGTTTTCAAGAACCAGGTGCGCGACAACAACACCGCCAACTTCGCCGCCAAGGGCGCCGCGGTCGCCAGCGTTCCGGCAGGCTCCGGTGTCGTGGTCAACTCCAACGACAAGGTGGAGATCTTCGACAACGACATCGTCAATCACCAGACGGCGAACGTGATCATCTCCAGCTATTTCTCGACCAACTACTACAACAAGAAGGGTGTGGATCCCAACTACAACCCTTACCCGAAGGGCATCTTCATCTACGGCAACCGTTTCACCGGCGGCGGCGATTCTCCCGACGGCATGAAGCTGAAAATGCTCAAGACCGCCGTGTACGGCATGGGCGGCCGCTTCCCCGACATCCTCTGGGACGGTTTTGTCGACGAGAAGACCCTGGTCGACGGCCTGCCACCGGCGACCGACCGCCTGTGCGTCCAGAACGGCCCGGTGGGTGTGCTCAACGCCGACGGTCCGCACGACTACGACAAACCCAGCACCGACACCCGCCCCTATCAATGCACGCTGCCCAAACTCCCCGCGATCGAGCTGGGCAAGGGCTAAGGCATGCATCGAAAATTCAGCGGGTGCGTGGCCACCGTGCTCTTGCTTGTGCTCTGCGGGATGATTTCCGCTTGCCACCGGCAGATGCCTCCAGTGACTTTCCATGCCGAGGGCCGTCCGGCGCTCTTGTCCGAATGGCATGTGGTGGCCGTGGTCGACGGCAAGCTGGTGCTGAACCAGGGCGTGGTGCCATACGACCTCACCACCCCGCTTTTTACCGACTATGCGCACAAGCTGCGCACGATATGGATGCCGCAAGGCAGCCACGCCAACTACGACGCTGAGCAGACCTTCGACTTCCCGGTCGGCACGGTCATCAGCAAGACGTTCTACTACCCGCGCGCCGCTGGCGGTCCGGAAGGCACGGTGCTGCGCACGTACGACAGTTCACGGGACTTCGCAGGCACAGGCCTTGATCTTGCCCACGTGCATCTGGTCGAGACGCGCATCCTGGTGCGCCGGGCATCGGGCTGGGCCGCCATTCCCTACGTGTGGAATGCCGGGCAAACCGAAGCGAACCTTGCCCGCACCGGCGCCGTGCTGCCGCTTACCCTGCTCGACGACGCCGGCGCACGCGAGGCGTTCAACTACGTGGTGCCGGATGAAAGCCAGTGTTCAAGCTGCCACGCGCGTGACTGGGTCACGCGGCAGATCGCGCCGATCGGGCCGAAGGCCCGTCACCTCAACCGCGACTACGACTATGCAGACGGGCGGGAAAACCAGCTGGCGCACCTGGCGCGCGTGGGCTACCTGCAGGGCTTGCCTGTCGCCGCGCAGATCCCGCGCAACGCCAACTGGATGGATACCCGCCAGCCACTTCAGGCGCGTGCCCGCGCCTACCTGGATATCAACTGTGGCCATTGCCACAACCCGAAGGGCGCCGCCAACACCACCGCGCTCACACTCGACGTCACCGTCGGTAACGACCGTCACCTGGGTATCTGCAAGCCAGCCGTGGCCGCCGGCCGTGGCACGGGTGATCACATGTTCGACATCGTGCCGGGGCAACCCGATGCGTCGATCCTGCCGTATCGCATGGCGTCGTCGGAACCGGGCGTGATGATGCCCGAGATCGGCCGAAGCACCGTCCACCGGGAGGGGGTGGCGCTGATCCGCGCCTGGATCGCTTCACAACAAGGTGCGTGCGTCGCCAGGGAATAAACCGAAGCTTTCATCATGGGGGAGATGATTCGATGGCAAACCACATCAACCGCCGCGCCGGCATCCGTACCTGCGCGGTACTGGCCGCCAGCATCGCCAGCGTCACGGCAAGCTGGGCCCAGGAAGCCGATACGGCGAAGCCCGCCGACACCAGCCGGGCTACCGAGCTTGGCAACATCACTGTTACCGCGCAAAACCGGACGCAGGAAATGCAGTCGGTGCCGATCCCACTGCAGATCGTCACGGCCAAACAGATCGATACGCTGGCGGCGACGGATCTGAGCAAGATGAGCCTCTTCGTGCCGGGCCTCGTGGTCGGCGGCGATCAGCCGACGCAACCCCGCTACCAGTTGCGAGGCATCAGTACCGGCGACTTCGGCATCGGTACCGAGCCCGCCGTGGGCGTGTATGTGGATGGCGTCTATGCCGCGCGTTCGGGAGGCGCGCTACTGGCCTTCAACGACATCAAACGAATCGAGGTGTTGAAAGGGCCGCAAGGCACCCTGTTCGGCCGCAATGCCGCCGGCGGTGCGATCTCCATCATCACCAACGAACCAGGCGATACCCTGGAAGGGCGTGCCCGCGTTCGCTTTGGCGACTACGGCAGGCGTTACGTCGATGCCTTGCTGAATATTCCTGCAGGCAAGGACATGGCCTTCCGCATTTCAGTGCTGGACAACCAGTCCGACGGCTGGGTGAAGGACGCAGCCACGGGCCGTCACTACGGGCGCGACGACGACTGGGGCACGCGCGCTGCCTGGCGTTGGAATGTCACTGGCAATACCCGGGTGCTGCTGACCTGGGACCACGAGGAACTGAAGCAACCCCCAAGCCCCTCCTTCGGCATCGCCCCGCTGCCCACCACACCCGATGGCCGGCCGCCGTATCCACCGGACCCCGCGACCTACCGCAACCCCTTGCACGTGCCGCTGCTCAATGACGCGGTAAACGCCAGCGAAGGCCGCCGCTTCGACGGTGCCACCCTGGTGATCGATCACTCGACGGACTTCGGAAGCTTTACCTCCACCACCGCGTGGCGAAACTTCGACACGCACAACCGCGGCGATTACGACGGCACCAACAGCATCCTGACCTACCTGGATACCGACAACATCGAGCACAACAACAGTTGGTACCAGGAATTCAAGTTTGCCGGCAATAACGACGTGGCGGACTGGGTAGGGGGCGTGAGCTATTACCAGGAGCAGGCACGCCAGACCAGCCAGACCAACGTCTTCACCGACAGCATCGACACCCTGGCGCTGAACCTGGGCGTGCCCACGGGAACCCCTGACGGCACCATCTACCACTACTTCGACGCCCTGCTGCAAGGCGCGGGCCTGCCCTTCCGTCTGCTAGGTGACCCCTGGACCGAGCAGATCTCCAATGTCGGCCGGTTCAAGTCATACGCCGCCTACGGCGACGTGATCTGGCACCTTAACGACCGCATGAACCTCACCACAGGCGTGCGTTACACGCGCGATACCAAGGATTTCTCCTGGTTCAACGCGCCGCGCCGCGCCGATGCGCTGGACGACACCATCAATACGCTGGATGCGCTCGGCCTGCTGGCGGCGGTCGGCGTGGACCCGGCACAGTTCCGCCAGAACCTGATCTTCACCGACGCGGTCGGCGTGCCGGTGAGTTTCCACGACAGCTGGTCCGACGTAAGCCCACGCGCCGTGCTCGACTACCGGTTCACACCGTCGAGCATGGGCTATGTATCGGTGACCAAGGGCTACAAGGCAGGCGGCTACAACAGCGTGCAGGTGGGTTCGCGCTTCGAGCCGGAAAAGGTCTGGAACTACGAAGCAGGCATCAAGAACGTGTTTGAAGATGCGCACCTTCTGCTCAATGGTTCGGTTTACTACTACCGCTACACCAACAAGCAGTCGCTTACCCTGGACCCGAATACCGCGGGCTCCGGCGTGCCCCGCTATCTGGTCAACAGCAGCGACCAGGATGCCCACGGCGTGGAGCTGGAAGCACAATGGCAACCCGTGGACGGCATGCGCGTCTATGGCAACGTCGCCTACATCGACGCCACCTACCGCAATACGGTGGCCCCCGATGGCGTGAAGTTGTCCGGCCAGCCCACCGGCGAGCCGCTTTTTTCCTTCGCAGGGGGATTCGGCTACACCTGGCATGGCGTGCTGCACGGCGACCTGGCCTTCGACATCCAGCATGCCTATCGCGGCAAATCCCGCTGCAACGATGATTCGGTGCTGCAGGGTGATTGCGAAGTCAGCCCGAACTTCAACACCGGCAGCGCGCAGAACCGAACCGACGCCCGGCTGGACTGGCAGTCGCAGGGCGGCACCTGGGGCGCGGCGATCTACGGCAACAATGTGTTCAACCGCCGGTATGTCACCGGCGTCAACAACATCAGCACGTCGGTGTTCGGCACGCCGTTCGCCAGCATCACCCCACCACGCATGTGGGGCGTGGAACTACGGGCCAAATTCTGAACACGGATTGATGTAAAACATTTGCACCAGACAAACGACGGGCTTTTCACCCATGCAAAAGATCCTGGACACCATGCGCGCGGCCCAGCGCAACGAACCACCGGCCGACGGCGCCACGCGCCGCGACCGCCTGGACCGGCTTGCCTCACTGGTGCGTGACAACCGCGACGCGATCGCCACGGCGATCAGTGCCGACTTCGGCCAGCGCTCGAGTGAGGAAACCGCACTGCTGGAGGTGTTTCCAAGCCTCGGCGGCATCAAGCACGCACGTAAACATGTACGCCGCTGGATGCGCGTGCGCCGGCACTGGGCCGAGTTCTGGTTCCTGCCCGCGCGCGTGGCCCTGCAACCGCAAGCGCTGGGTGTGATCGGCATCATCGTGCCCTGGAATTACCCCCTGTACCTGGCCATCGGCCCCATCACCGATGCGCTGGCAGCAGGCAACCGCGTGATGGTGAAGATGTCCGAACTCACACCGGTATTCTCGGCACTGTTCGCCGACCTCGTCGCCCGTTATTTCCGCGCGGATGAAGTCGCCGTGGTCAATGGCGACGCGGAAGTCGCCGCGGCATTCTCCGCCCTGCCCTTCGACCATCTGCTATTCACTGGCTCCACCGCCGTGGGCCGGCATGTGATGCGCGCGGCTTCGGCCAACCTCACGCCCGTCACCCTTGAACTTGGCGGTAAGTCCCCCGCCATCATCGGTCCCGGCGCACGCATGGACCACGCGGTAGAGCGCATCGTCTTCGGCAAGCTGGTGAACGCCGGGCAGACCTGCATCGCGCCCGATTACGTACTGCTTCCGCGCAATCAGGTCGATGATTTCATCACCCTCGTGACCCGACGCGTGGAGACGTTCTACCCCTCAATCGCAGAAAACACGCAGTACACCTCGATCGTTAACGACCGCCACTTCGACCGCCTCAGCGCTTGGCGTGACGAAGCGGTAGCTGCCGGCGCGAAAGCCCATATGCTCGGCAGCGAACAAGGCACGCGCCGACTCGCACCCACCCTACTCACCAACGTAACCGGCGACATGACGGTGATGCAGGAAGAAATCTTCGGCCCCCTGCTCCCGATCGTGCCCTACGACCGCATCGAGGACGCCATCGACTTCGTCAACGACCGCCCCCATCCGCTGTCGCTATACCTGTTCGCCGACGACAGTCGCGTCATCGAAGACGTACTCACCCGCACCCGCGCCGGCGGCGTCACCATCAATGACACACTGTTCCACATCGCCCAGCACAACCTCCCTTTCGGCGGCGTCGGCCCCTCAGGCATGGGCGCCTACCACGGCAAAGCCGGCTTCGACACCTTCTCACGCCTCAAGCCCATCCTCCGCCAGGCCCGCTTCAACGGCGTAGGCCTGCTCAACCCCCCGTACGGCGCCCGCTTCCGCCGGATGCTTTCGGTCATGCTCGGGCGTTAGAGCGTGGGTGCTGGGGCGAGGTGAGGCTGGGGGGTGTCATTTTCCTCACTAAGTCCTCGTCGGGCTTCGCCCTCCTGCGGAAGCGTTCCGAAAACGACACCCCCCAGCCTCACCCGGCACGCACCGGTGAACTTCGGAGAGAACCTGACGCCGCATGCTCCAGCGCTCACGCGGCCAGGGCTTTCC
>NZ_DASYDG010000015.1:0-169095 GCF_036499745.1 Pinirhizobacter sp. | reverse complement strand
GCCGCACCCGCGCAGAAGGACGTCCCGCCGGCTTCCCAGGAGCCCGCAAAGAAGTAAAATAGCGGTTCGAAAAGTTTAGCCCAGGTGGCGGAATTGGTAGACGCACTACCTTGAGGTGGTAGCGGTGAAAACTGTAGGGGTTCGAGTCCCCTCTTGGGCACCAATCTAGGTATGGGATGCGCTTGCAAGCCTATACCCGCGAAGAACCCGCCGCTAGGCGGGTTTTTTGTGGACTGTTTTGCGCTATCGGATTCTAATTGCGTCTAAGGGGGGCGGACGTTCTCACGTTCTGCTTCGTTTATCATGCAAGTTGCACGGATGCATTTTTCATAACTTAATGAAAAATAAAAAGAAACTGCATGAGCATAACCGAGCTCGAAGAGAACTCCGGCGGCTCCGAGAATTGGTCCGGCGGAAGTCTCGGCGTTTCAAGCCAAAGGAACGTCCAAAAATTGTTGAAATCAACGGCGAAGTCACACTATATGCACCAAGGACCATTTGTCTAAACGAGCCGGTGTATCACGAGGCTATCGCGGTCTTTTTAAGACATGCTCGCGCGAGGTTTCAAGGCGGATGTAGAAGCATTTGCATAGATTTCAGCCGGACGAAGCATCTCAGACCTGAGGGTATGCTTCTGTTGTATGCGGAACTTGATCGTTTAATCAGGACTTACCCCCATCAAGTCCGCCGTTGCGCCCCCTCTTACGATGCCGTAGTCGGACATGTTTTGGAGCATTTAGGCGTATATGGATGGTTTGGATACACAACAGCAATGCCGCCACAAGGTGACAACGTAGTCGCTTGGCAAGCTGCGCATGCAGTCGATGTCGATGGCACAATTTTTGGTGAGCTATTGGAATCTATGATGTCAACGGAGCGCGCGGGGAATTTGTTTCGCGGCGTCTCTGAAGCGATCACTAATGTTGCCAATCATGCTCACATCGCGGCCAGGGATGATGGTCTAAACTTGCCGCCAACCAAGGAGTGGTGGATGTTTGTTCGTGATGATGGCGAAAGCTTGTATGTCGCGGTGTGCGATCTTGGAGTTGGCATTCCAGGTTCTTTGCCGGTACTGCACACGACTGAAGTCCTGCAGAGCGTGTTTTCAAGGATGTTTGGAAACACACGGTCGACGGATGGCCGTATGATCCAAGCAGCACTTCGACTAGGTCGTACACGTACGGCTTTAGAGCATCGAGGAAAAGGTTTCCCTGACATATTGAGGGTCCTTGATCCGGAACCTAAAGGTGAAATCGCGATCTATAGTAACCGTGGTCGCGTCATGTACAGAGCACCAGAACTCGAACCAGAGATGACTCGTCAGACCTTTAAAGATTCGATACTTGGCACAATCATTGTTTGGAGCTTTCCCCGCAAGGGTTAACAAAATGACGAAAGATATCAATGTCAATGTTGCCCGTGACTTTAGTCGCTTTCCCGCTGGGCGGTATAGAGCTGATGGACGTTTCAGTGGCGAAGCTTTCCGTGAGGAATTCCTGGTGCCTCGGCTACAGGATTGTGATCATGTAACCGTCGAGCTCGACGGCGCACTGGGGTATGGCTCCTCATTTTTGGAGGAAGCTTTTGGTGGTCTTCGTCGTGCTGGATTCCCCGTAGACGATCTTCACCGCAAGCTCCGTTTAGTTTCTAGTGATCATTCATTGCTGTCAGAGATTCAGTCATACCTCAGGGGCGGCTAGCATTGGATGACGACAAGGGTTCAATCTCGCAATGGCCTTTCTTCACTTGTTAGGCACGATAACGACGTGGCTTCTTGTTGTTATCGGATGGATGATTGTTGCTGATCAGCAGGACTATCGAGAGATCCGAAAGGATCGATCTACGCGTCTGAACGATTTGAGGAAGGAACTCGCCTCTTGGGAGAGGGAAGTACTTGAATTTCATCAGAGTTCGCAATTTGACACTTCAAAGGCTCGATTGGTTGTTAGGGCCTTCTCTGCGATCTCTCGGGAAATTTCGATTCTTATCGCATGTGATTTTGTGACTTCTAGTTGCGAAGACAAAGTCATTGCTCTCCGTAAGGCTGCTACGAGTACTAACTTCGACCTAACTAGTTTCCAGCAATTGACCGCTGACTCACCGTTGATTGGCGAGATCATGGTGACTCGCGACGAACTGGATGCAAAGCTCGTCGAGGCACTGACGCAGACAATCACACAAAGTCGATCCTTGAAGGCGTCGTTTACCAACGCTAAGAACAAGATCTGGGGTGTATCCCACCAGCGCGAAGATTGACGGGTCATTACACGTGCGCGCTGCCTCAAATGGGCACTTCACTCCATTCGTTACTAAAGTAGGCACAGTGGGTGGCGTGGAGACGTTAAGGGTTACTGCTAGCACTGACCTTATGCTTGATGACGCAAGCAACGAACCAATGAACATTACCTTCCTCGCGCCGATTGTCTCTCCAAGGCCAGCGCTTTCACTCGTGCCTACCCTGGGGGGAGTAAAAAAGTTTTCCAAGTAAGTTGCTTGTATACGCGAGTGAAGTTTTTTCCTGTGTCCGCACATTAGATGTAACAAAGTTGATCCAACGTGGTCGCAATACCGAGCGAACCTGACACGTGTACCGGATGAATGTCGGCACGCGTGTCGATTAACTGTATTTGTCTTTCGGTGCCTCTTGGTCGGTAGTCTCTTCTTGGACTAACTCCCGTTACATGCCGAACGATTGATAGGCCTCGGCATCGTAATATCCCAGTCCGCCACCTTTGGGAAGGTTGTCGTGAGTGAAATGCTTGGTGGCGTCGAGTAGTGCATTCTTGTTGAATGGGATATGAATCACGCTCGCCGCTCCATTATTGATGCGCGCCGCAAGAGCCTGTGGCCAGTAACTGACGAATGCGGTGGGGGCGAAGATGGGGACAGCCACTTGCGTGTATGTGGCAATGATAGGTAAGCCGTAGTCATCGACAGCTTTGGCAATCTCAAAGGGGACCCAGTCTGTGTCAAGACGAGTCGTTTTCCCCAAGATAAGCACCAGATTCTTAGATTTGCTGAGCCGCTCCATCAACGACCGGCGGAGAGTCTCGCGTGAACTGGAGTCCCGCACAGCAGAGACTTTGTCGTGGCTATTGATCAAGGTGAAGTCGATGTCTTTATGTTCCGACCACGCCTTCATCAGATTGTAGTAATCGATATCGGAGTTTCCACCTGGGATGTTGGTGCCGTCAGCATGAAAGGCGATGTAGGTCCCGTTTCGATAGGCCATTATTTTTCGCTCCAATATTTCTTGACATCTCGTAGGTCCACATCGTCGAACCTGTCCCGATGAAGAACGATACGTATTCTTCCCGCTATCTCTTTCTCCTTTGTCTTGGTGATCGCTGACAGGATGAGCAGGTTGAGCAGATCGCGCGTGGGCAGACCGATTCCGGAAAGACCGCTGCCGACCAATGGCAAATTGACTGGGCGTCCTCCCGCCTCGATGCGCGCACGGCCCCACGCCTCGCCAAGGGCGGACCACAAAAGCGTTACGTCTGACGACGCTTTAGAGGTCTGGGGGTCCGAATGTGTAAGCACAAAAAGTAGGTATGCGTCCTGATTTACACCAACTACTGCTGTTGTTCCTATCGCGTAAGCCTTGGTCTTGCCCTCCGTCTTTGCGGTTGTATTGAACGCGATCCCTTTTAGTTCTTTATCGACTTGTAAGTCGAAAGACTCCGGGTGCCCTCCGAAACAGCGCTTCAAGAAAAGTCCATGCAGGCTTTTGTCCGAAACTGGCTTGCCAATCTCGCTGTCGAAATGGTCATTAACCGAAATCAGACGGATGCCGTCCTGTTCAAAGAGGTCCCCGAATAGGATTTCTAAGCATGTGTTTGAATTTGGAATGGGCAATGCAACTCGCGACGGCTTGAAGATTTTTTCCAAGCCGCCCACCACTCCCAGCAGGGCGATAATCGTCATGGGCACAGAGCCCTCGATCTTTACCGTTGGAAGTAGGAAAGTGATCGTCTTCGTCGCAGTGAAAATCAAGCTATAAGTTGTGAATACACTTATAGCCGCTTTGCGCGGCGATCTTTTAATTGCCCGCCATAGGTCTTTTAGCCAAGTCACTTACCCGTGCCTATGCCGCTACCCATCGTGGCGCGTGCCCAAAGCCAGCCGCTCATAGTTTCCCCGATATCTCCCCTGTGTGGCCGCGACTATACTCGCTCGCCTGAATATTGTCGGGCTACGGCGCCAGACCGCCGTCTCGCTGCTAGGCTTATCTCGTCTAGCAGACAAGGGGCAGAAATGCTGGCTACTACATGGCTTGCAGAATGGGCGGGTACCATGAGTTTCATCAAGGATTTGATCGTTGCCGTGGCGGCCATAGTGACGTCCACTGTGGCCGTCGTGACGGCAACCGTAGCTTGGAAGGGTTTAAGTCGCTGGAAGCATGAACAGGCTGGCAAGGTTCATTTCGAGGTCGCGCGGCAACTTGCGCGTGCGACATACCGGTTGAGGGACGCAATGAACGACGCACGGAACTCGTTCACTTCCGCCGCCGAATTTCCGCCAGATTACGACGCAATGAACGATATGGGTGAGGAGAAAGCGAAGGCTTGGGCTCACGTGTTCACAAATCGCTTCGCCCCGCTACGCGAGGCAGTTTCGGAACTTCAGACCATGGGCCTTGAGGCCGAAGTGCTTTGGGGCGACGAAGTGAAGCAAAAGGTCACCGCGCTAGTTCAATGCGTTGGTTTGCTACGTTTCGCCATGCAAGAGAATGTCTTCTACATCGCCATGAGCGAAGAAAAACGCGCTAGGTACGAAAAGATATACGGCAAGTACGAGGAGATGGTACATGGATCGACAGACGTTGAAGAGGACAAAGGCGAATTCACCGAGCGAGTTAGGAAAGCGCTAGGTGATATGCAAGCTTTGCTGAAAGCGCACTTAGTCAAATTCCGGCTTGAAGGGTAAGCTTTGCTATCAAGGCTTGGATGGCGTGTGCAATCGGTAGCTCTGGCTTGTGCTGGCAGCACCAAGGGTGCGCTGAGCCCTTTGTGGCCACAGGCGGGCGGCCGCACTCGCGTTCGACATCCTGGCGGGAGGAAGTCTCGGTCCCTGAGACTTTAGCCGGATACCTTACGGGCGCCGCCAAAGGATCAAGGATGCGCGATGCAAAAGGTCGAGATCTACAGATTCCGCAAGTACGACATCAACAGCGACACATGGGTCGAGTCGCGCCGATACGGCACTCACTTGGCGATCGTCGAGCTTGGGGGCAAGCCAATGGGAAACACCCTTATTGCAGTGGATGCTTCCATGGTAGGGCAGACGGTCTCACTGCGCCCGGCTTCAACCCGAACCCGCAGGTTGGTTTCCCGCGCAGCGTTAAGGGCGATTTGAGTTGCGGTTGAGGCCTTGCGCTGCGTGCAATGTGCCGGCCTACTACGGCGGCCGGTGCAGCCGTGTGGCTACAAGGGTAAGGGCAGGCAGGGCAGGCGGCAGCCAACGCCTGGGCGCTACCTTGGGCTGCCGGGCATCTTGGAGGGCTTCGCAGGGTTGTCGGTAACTTTGGCGGTAACACCGTCAGTGGCGGGTGGAAGCCATTGATAGCGTTGGCTTGTAGATGCCCCTCTTGGCACCAATAAAAAAACCCGCCGACAGGCGGGTTTTTTTATGCCTAAAGCTCGGCATTCGACAAGTCACCCACCACCAAAAATCGCAAGCGCCTGCTCATTGAATCCATTCACGAAGCCATGCTCTTCCACACCAACATTCCCACGGAACGGTTTGGCGGCATCGACCACGATCTCATCGGAATCCGTGCCAAGAATCGCTATGGCTTCGGCGATGAATTGATCCAGCGGCATCGCCTGCTCAGCTTCCTGGCTATTCATGAGTTCGGTACGTACCCACGGCGGAGCGATTTCAAGCACGCGAACCGACGTATTCCGAAGCATGAAGCGTTGCGACAGTGCATAGGAATGAATCGCTGCCTTGGTCGCTGAATAAACGCCGGTGACGGCCAGCGGCACGAAGGCGAGCACGGAACTTAAATACGCTACAACGGCCTTGTCCCTGGTCTTCAGATGATCGATCAACGCCGACGTCATACGGATCGGTCCGTATACGTTTGTTGACATGGTCGAGGTCAGCAGCGTTTCGTCGATCTTTCCTGCAACGGTGTCAGCTTGCATGATGCCGGCATTGTTGATGAGGACATTCAAGCCAGGGTGGTCAGCGATCAACTTCGCCGCGACGCGGTCGATGCTGGCGGGATCGGTGATATCCAGTTCTATCGCTTCCATGCCGGGATTGGCGGCGATCACGGCATCGAGATGGCTACGCCGGCGTCCGGCGATGATGACCTTGTTGCCCAGCTTATGCAGCGCTTCGGCGAGTCCGCGGCCGATGCCCGAACCGCCGCCGGTAATGAAGACGGTGTTGCCGTTGAGTTTCATGAAAATTTTCCTTGATAAGTTCAGGCGGGAAAGCGATTACCGAACATGGGCAATCCGCTTTTGGATTCGGCTGGTGTTGCTTCGTCTTGCAATACATCCCAGTGCTCGGCGAGCTTGCCGTCTTCGATACGCACGACATCTGCCGCGATCCACGCCGCCGGACGGCCCATGCCGGAGAAGCGTCCATGCACGATCACGTAATCCCCTTCGGCCATGATCAGGTCATGCTCATAACGCAGGGTGTTGGGGACGGTGCGAACGAGGTTGAGCAGGCCGTCGCGGCCCGGCTCGATATGCGCGCTGTGCTGGATGTATGTATCGGACCAAAAGCGCTTGGCGGCTTCGTAGTCACGCTTGTTGAACAACGTGTCGAACGCCTCGAGCACGAGGGCCTTGTTCTGTTCGGGCGATGTCTTTGACATGGTCGTTCCTCTTCGATCGCTGCTGGTTCAAGTAACGAGGCGCTCGAGTGCTGATTCGTCGGTGCCGTCCTTGAGCCGGGCGTTTGGTTGCCTGGCGTCAGGATGGCCTTACAATGGTGATCACCATTGACGTAAGCTAGGATGATCCCGCTACTGACCATTGTCAATGGTGATCACCATTGTATTTTTGAGGCGAGTCGCAGACAGACCGCCGGAAGGAGTCGATATATGGGTGTTTCCAAGCAGCAAGCTATTGAAAACAAAAGGGCTATCGTCGCAGCTGCGGAAAAGCTGTTCCGCGAGCGGGGGGTGGCTGCAGTGGGGCTTTCAGAGCTGACCAAGGCCGCCGGCTTCACCCAGGGCGGCTTCTACAACCACTTCAAGTCGAAGGACGCCCTGGTTGCCGCGGTCATGGAGAAGGCGATGGAAGACGGTGCGGCCGCGCTCGTCGCCGGCATCCAGGCGTCGAAGGCGGAGAAGACTGACGCCATGAAACAGTTTGTCCAGTGGTACCTGTCTCCCATGCACCTGGACAATATCGAGGGCGGATGTCCACTGACAGCGTTCGCGGGTGACGTACGGCGTCTGGGCAAGGAATCGCGGCAATCCTATGCACGCGGGCTGGCATGGAATTTCGATCAGCTGGCGGGCATGCTCAAAGGCGAAAGCGCGGGAGAGAAGAGAAAAAAGGCCATCACGCTTTTCAGCCAGATGGTCGGTTCGCTGGTGCTTTCACGTGCCGTCGCCGAAGCTGATCCTGCCCTTGCTGACGAGATACTCAAGGACGGGCGTGAGGAGTTACTGCAATCCATCAAGGCTTGAACAGGGTAGGCCGAGTTTTTGGTGATGCGCCTTGGGGCACATCAGCTTTGATAGTGATGCGAGAAAAAATATACGTTGGAGCGTCCGGTACCCGAGAATTTACGACGACCCCATCTGGACAACACCCCGACGCTTCAACGCTTGCAGGGTCGCCAGGCGATCGGCCGGCAAGGTAATCGACCGTTCATCGTCTTTGAAGAAGACGGTCAACGTGTTGGACGCCCATTTGAAACGCGGCCGTTCAATCGGCTCAAGCATCGGCGTGTCGCCCGATGCCCAATAGGCTGCGCCATCCTCCTCGATCACGAGATAGGTAATCGTCGGTTGGGCGGAGAATGACCAGGTTTCAAAAGCTCCAGCAGAGCTTTTGCGGTGGTCGCGTTGTTGTCGGCAAGCTCTGAGCAACTCGGCGCATGTCTGGTCCCATGTTGAGCGGACGGCGGCGATGTCGGGAAAGAGCCTTCGCTGGTGGTGGTCCAGCCATAATTTGAACGCGCGGGCCTTGGCGTTCGGCAGCGGCACATCCAGGTGGTCGGTCGTCACACTGGTTTGCCCTTCCTCGCTGCTGGCCCAATGCTGGGCGCAATAAGCGGGCAGGCGCACGGCCTGAAGGTGAACCAAGGTTCGTCCGGTTTCTACGGCGGTCCATACCGTCTCTGCCCAGTCACGAGATGCCACGTAGTGCCCCGTCGCCAACAGCCTGCGCCGCTTCGACGTCAAGGCAATCCTGCAGCGGTTCCTGGGACGCTTCTCGTGGGCCAACGTCACGGTTTCTATCTTGTGTTCGACAACGAGGTGGCCCAAAGGCGCGCAGAAAAAACGAGCATGGCCTTCCACGTGGATGCATACCTCACGGCGTGCACGGTCGATGCGTGCTTCGAGCCCCTTCACCTCGAAGCGGTCGGCGGTAGCCATGGCCGCTTTGATTGCCTTCTCCCAGCGCCTCATGACGCAGGCAAAGGCAATGAGCCCAGCGATCACGGCACCGAGGACGATGAGGGTATCGGTTGGCATGCGTTGATTCCTTTCAACAGTGATGAAGCTAGGGCATTCCTCGGTTTTTATCCTTGGGTCGGCGTAGCCTTTGGAAGACGAGAAGCGGACGGCGGTGATCTACATGATTCCTTCGAATCAATCCGATGTAACTATAAAGGATATTGGAGTATCGAGGTGAAGACGGAGTAAATGATTTAGGGATAAAGACTTGGCTGGCTTGCTGGAGCCGTCTGATGAAAGTCACATCCATCCACCGCCCTGAACACGCCGTTCTCGTCGGCTTCTTGAGGGACTTGCGTGTCGAGGCCGGCCTTACCCAGTCGGAGGTGGCTGCAAGCCTTGGTGTTGCTCAAACCGCTATTTCAGACATCGAAATCAACGAGCGGCGTGCTGACTACCTGCTCGTACAAGATTTGTGCAAGATCTACGGTATTGCCATGTCCGATTTTGTTGCCGAATTTGCGCGACGACTTAGGGTGGGAGCGAAGGGCAAGCGCAGGACCGTGGTAAGAAAAGACAGCCGGTCGAAATAGCCGGTCCGTGCATCGGATAGCTTCAACAGGGGAAAAACGGATGAATCGATACCAGAGAGCAGGCCAACTGGCCTTGATGATGGCGGCTGTGGCGTACGCGTCGGTGGCGGTGGCATCGCCGAAGCCCGATACCGACACACGTGTTCCCAGCGAACAACGGCTGAAAAGTGCCGGCCCCGCGGTCACCGGGCATCCAGACGGCTGGCCCGAGGCGGTGCCGCTACCGGAGGGCGTGGGGATCGATGGCTATCAGTGCTCAAACCGCTTCTGCACGCTCTGGTTCAGCCTGATGGATTTCGACCACGTGATGGAGCTCAAGCGCAACTACATGAAGCTCCTCAAGGACAGCGGCAAATGGGAGCAACTCGGCTCGCCGCGCGGACCTTATGAGGCCGAGGCGTTCCGCTACACGGGCCCGATGTCGTCCGGATGCGGCTACACCCTGGAGATTCGCCAGGGTTCCATCGCCAACGACTACTACCACCGTTATCGCGTGTCCACGTCGCTGACCTGGTAGCCCGGCAAGCTTCGTTGCTGATAGGGATAAAAGCGGCTTTCCCGCAGCTCATGCTCGATCTGTTCCAGGCTCTTGCCCATGGTTTCCGGCACAAGGAAATACACGAAGGCCAGGGCCACCACGGATATCGCCGCGTACAGCCAGAACGTGTGCGTGGCTCCCAGCCAGGTCACCAGCGACAGCGTGGTGAGCGACACCAGTAGGTCGAAGATCCAATGACTGAAGGCGCCCACACCGGCGCCTTTGCCACGCACGAACAGTGGGTAAACTTCTGCGTTGATCAGCCAGATGCAGACGCCGAAGCTGCCGCAATTGAGCATCATGTAGGCGGCCAGGCAGGCAACGGTGAGGCCCCGGCTGAAGTCGGTGGTTGGGCCGGCTCCCTGGAACAACCATCCCATCAGTACCAGGGCCACGATGGAGCCCGGGATCATCCATAGCAGGTAGGTGCGGCGGCCGATCTTGTCCACCAGGATGCTGCCGATGACGGTCATAACGACCAGCAGCACGGTGCTTGCGCCAGTGCCCAGAACGGCGGCGCGGTCAGAGAATCCCGCCTTGGTCAGGATGGTTGGGGCGTAGTAGATCAGTGCGTTGTTACCGGTGATCTGCGAAAACATCGAGATGCCGGCGCCTACGACGAGCGCCGGACGTATCCACGGCTTGGCGAGGTCCTTCCAGTGGGCGCTGGGTTCTTTCTGCGCCACGGTCTGGATCTCGGCGATCTCCGCATGGGCCGCGGCGGCGGAGCCGCGGATGCGCTGGAGTATTTTCATGGCCTCGTCGTTGCGGTGCTCGGCCACCAGCCATCGCGGACTCTCGGGAAGGAAGATCATCCCCGCCAGCAGCACGATGGCCGGTACCACGCCAAGGCCGAACATCGTCCGCCAGTGCTCGCCCAGCACGAAGCCGGTGAAATACGCCACGGTGATACCGAACACCACCATGAACTGGAACAGCACCACCATCTTGCCGCGGTGCTTCGACGGCGCGACCTCGGCGATGTAAACGGGAATGATCTGCGTGGCGCTGCCGGCCGACAGGCCCAGCAGCAGGCGGGCGGTGATCAACCAACCGACACTGGGCGCCAGCGCCGACGCCACGGAGCCCACGGCGAAAAGCACGCCGATAAAGATAATCATCCGCCGCCGTCCCAGCCGGTCGGAGGCCGGGCCGCTGCCAAGGCAACCAAACAGTGCGCCGAAGATGATGGCGCCGGTGACCAGTTGCTTGGTGGTGTCATCCAGGGCGAACTGCCGCCCCAGGCCGAGCAGGGCCACGCCAATGATGCCGGTGTCGTAACCGAACAGCAGGCCGCCGAGTGCGGCGATCACCGCGATGCCAATGACCAGGCCAGTGGGCGCGGCGGTGGCAGTGTCCGCGGATGCAGGTGTTGCTGCGTGCATGCATGTTCCTTGGTGAGTCCCCAGCCCGGACACCATACGATGAATTCCCGGTTCCTTGAAATCGGCCCCGTTGCGGGCGTAGTCTTTGCCCAGGGCCGATGCTGCCCGCCGCCTGCAGCCTGTCGAAGGCACGGTGAAAGCATTGCGGTGAACCTTTCTTTCGATCCTTACGATCGGCGGGTGGGTCGGCAACGCGGGCACCGACATTTCATCTGCCGGACATCGGAGGATTTTCCATGACCAGCATCGACCAGGCCAAATCCATGGCCAAGCGCCTGCGTACCGGGTTGGCGGCGCGCGAGATCGATATTGCCCATGCAACGGCGCTGGAGCTCGTAGCCGCGCAGTTGGGGCATGACAACTGGAACGTCGCGGCGGCCAGGCTTGATGGGGCGTCTACGCAAGCCATTGCCTTCAATCGCACCATTCCGATCCTGCGCACGTTCGACGAGGCCAAGGCGCGCGAGTTTTACCTTGATTTCCTGGGCTTCAGCGTCGACTTCGAGCATCGCTTCGAGCCGGGGATGCCGCTGTACATGGGTATTTCGCGTGCCGGAATGTTCCTGCATTTGTCCGAACACCACGGCGATGCCAGTCCCGGCTCAAACGTGTACGTGCCCATGCGTGGCCTGCGCGATTTCCATCGCGAGCTTAGCGAGAAAAAATACAACTACGGACGTCCGGGCATCGACTCGCATCCCTGGGCCGATGTGATGCAGGTGTATGACCCATTCGGCAACCGCATCCGCTTCAGCCAGGAGCGCGACCCTGCTTAGGCATCGGGTTCATTGGGTTGCTGGGGCGACTGGGGAAAGCGAGGGATTGTCTGATCAAGGCAAACCCACTCTTGCGCACTGGCAGTATATATATCCAGCATGGGTTTGAAGTCCGAGGTATCGTCAAGCGAGGGAAATCGGATAGACGTGGCTTGTGAGTAACCTTCGCTTTGCGTGAAAAGCGGAGTGCCGCAGTCAGGGCAAAAACTGCGAGTTGCGAGCGCTCCGCTGCTTGCACGAACTGCGTATGTCTTCGGTGTACCGATGATCTCAAGGTCGGCGGTCTTGACGATGATGCCCGACGCAAAAGGAGCTCCACTTGAGAGCTGGCAGTCCCTGCAATGGCAGTTGACCATGGCTATCGGCTCCCGCAAAACGGTATAGCGGACCGACCCGCACGCACACCCGCCTGAGAAAGGAATGTTCATAGTGCACTTTTTCTAGTGATACCTATCCTGATTATAGGTCTAGTGCGTGCCGTTCACCCGTGTGCCCACCGCGACGGGATTGCCATGCTCGATCACGGACATGGTTTTTCCGCCGTTGGTGAATTCGAAGCGGAGGTCGCGTTCGGCCGCGAAGAAACTTGTCGCCGTCTTCGGATACAGCGTGAGGTCGATGCCCTTGGACTTTATGCGCAGGTGGTCGCCCTCCACCGTGATGTCCGCGGGGCCGGCTTGCGGCGTGTCGTAGTGGCCGGCGAAAGCGGCCAGTTTTGCCGGTGACAGCACCAGGCCGGGTTTGGGCGGTGTGTATGCGGCAGGGCCGTGGCCGTAGCTCAAGATGCGGTACATCTGCCAGGCATCACCGGCGTGCTTCCATACCACGGTGAAATCCGCCTGGCCATCGAGGTATTCCGCGCTGCCGGGTTTGGTCACGTAGAAGCGGTGCTGGCCTGTGATCATGGCGTATCCCCCAGCCAGGGGATGGAACTGCACGCTCCCGGGCACGGCCTCGCGTCGAAGGTGCATGTTGGGTGTGCCGCACACGCCCTTGCGCAGGGAATCGACGATGCCTTCGCGGGTGGTGGTGAGGCCTGTCTTGTCGTGGAAGAACTCGGCATCGGGCGCGAGCAACGGCCCCATGGCGGTCAGGTCGCAACTGTTGAAGGCTCGCCAGTAGGCATCGTCCGCCGCCGATACGGCGGCCTGGTCGGTCTGCTGTGCAGCGACGCCGAGCGGAAACATAAGGGCCGCCGCGACCGCCGGCAGCATCCAGCGTACGTGTCCCATGCCTTGGGTCCCCCGGGGTAAGCGATGTTCCCATTTCATCGCTAGCTTGAGGCTAATTGAAGTCCCGGAAGTCATCGGTCGAACGTCACGTTCACCTGCCATAGGCCATATGGCCGGGCAGGGGCCCCTGCCATTCCGTGCGCACGCGATGTACTGTTTCGCGCGGGACGCCGCTCGCGGCGCCCGTCAATCATGGACAGGGGAAAACTTATGAAGATGCTATGGAATGCCGCCTTGTGCGGCATGGTGTCGTTTGGGCTGTGCGGCTGCCTGAGTATGAAGTCGGTTGCCGATCCTCAATACCGGCACGCAACGTACCAGTCTATCCAGCACACCGACGCCCCCGTGCCGGTGAGCGTGGATGCTTCCTTTGCCGTGAACGGAACGCCGAAGCCATCGGTCGATGCCATGGTGAAGACATCGGTGGAACGCGTGCTTCGCGGGACGGGAGCCTTCGTTCCGGGCATCTCGGGTAATGCCACCCTGACGGTGGCGGTAAACAACGTGGCCGACGTCGGCGCTGCGCGGGCGAAGGGCTTCGGCACCGGCCTGACCCTCGGCGCGGCGGGCTCGGTGATCAACGACCTCTATGAATTCAATATGACCTACAAGGTGGGCGGTGTCACCCAGTACCAGGCCACCCTGCACGATGGCATCGTGTCATCGATCGGCAATGCGACGCCGCCTGTCCCAGGCCCCTACATGACGCCGGACATGGCTTTCCTGCAGGCCGTGGAAGACGCGGTGCTTAACTTCGTGCAAGGCCTGCAAGCGCAGGGAAAAGCGCAACGAACGGCGAGCAACTAACTCCCATCCGGACGAAGGCCCGGGAATTCCCGGGCCTCGTCATCCGCCGGTTTGCCGGCGGCACCCGTACCTTAGCCCTGTGCTTCGCAGTGGCTGGCGGTGCATTCGATGTGCAGCACCTTATGCCCGGCCGGACACTGGCTGAAGAACGAACCGTGGTCGCCGTCGACCTGCTCGACACGGATCATCCGGTCGCACTGCGCGATGGAGGCCACGTCCTGGGCGGCATGGAACATCGGCACGCTCACGCGCGGATCCAGGCTTGCCGGGCCACCCGGTTGCGGCATGTAGCCGGCCGGCGCCGCTTGCGGCACGGCATCGGTTGCGCGGTCGTCGGAGCTGCCTGGGGTGGCCGCTGCCACCATGGCCGGTGCGTTGCCCACTACTGACATCGAGGCCATCGTCGACTGCATCTGGTTGAGAGTGAGCTCCTTCGGATAGCGGTGCGCGGCGCTGTCGCCGAGATCCACCGCCATGCCGATCAGGCCCCCGAAGAGGATGTTGCCGAAGAACATTCCGCGCAGGTGCGAGGGATACACGCCCGACGCCACTTCCTGGCCATTTCGCGTGCAATGCACATTCAACGGCTCCGACGACCGGTGGACCAGGGCGTGGCCCGGCGCCGTTACGTTCACGCTGCTCTTGTCGTTATGGACATTGCACGTTGAGCCGACAATGGCATTGCCGCTGCCTGCCGGTGCCTGGATAGCCACCTGCTGGAAACGGCCGCCGACGATGGTGGCGCATGCCGAAAGCCCGACAACCGAAGCCAGTACGATTCCCTTCACTACGATGCGATGCATATTTCCCCCTGATTGGACTACGCGCGCGCAGGCACATGGCCCTGGGGCCACGATCTGAATGCGAATCCGGAAGCTTTGCTTAGGCGTGCGGCATGTCCATGCGGCACGGGCGCGACGAGCCCCCCGACCATCGCGCTGTCGCATTCTTGCAAAATAAACTTCCGGTGCGCCAGCGTTTTTCCCGAGGGTCGGCCTTCTAGCCTAGTCGTAATTTCTTGCGTACGGCTACGTTTTGGTCGTCACCGTGGCGATGGCGTAGGTAATGAAGATGGCCACGAACACCATGCCGCAGATGGCCAGGGTGAAGGCCACGTCCGCGATGCGCTCGACGCGGATCATTCGTTGCCGGGTGCTTGCCCGCAGGGCGAAGTAGGACGAAAAGAAAGCGACCAGGAATAGCAGCGCATCGAAGGCCACGAAGTCGTCGGCCAGGGTATCCACGTTGCGCAAGGTGATCACGATGCGCAACAGGCTGATCACTGTCAGGCATACGCCGACCATGCCGGCCGAGGCGCTGAAGATGTGCCGGCAAAGCTCGGGATCGAGCTCGGTCTTTTTCCATCGCATCGTCTGCCCCTGGTATCGAATCAACAGGGCCGGTGCCTAACACCGGCCCTGCGTGCATCAGCAGCGGAAGAATGCCAGCAAATCAGCGTTGATCACGTCTGGGTGGGTGGTGCACATGCCATGGGGGTAGCCCTTGTACACCTTCAGCGTGCCGTGCTTGAGAAGCTTGATCGACAATAGCGCCGCGTCGGCGATGGGAACGATCTGGTCGTCGTCGCCATGCAGTACCAGCACGGGCACGTCGATGTTCTTCAGGTCGTCGGTAAAATCCGTTTCGGAAAAGGCCTTGATGCAGTCGTAGTGGGCTTTGGCACCGCCGATCATGCCCTGGCGCCACCAATTGCCCATGATGCCTTCCGATGCCTTCGCGCCATCGCGGTTGTAGCCGTAAAACGGGAAGGGCACTTCCTTGTAGAACTGCGCGCGGTTGGCGGCGAGCTGGGCACGGAAGTCGTCGAACACGGCTAGCGGAAGGCCGCCGGGATTGCTTTCGCTCTGGACCATGATCGGCGGCACGGCGCTGATCAGCACGGCCTTGGCCACCCGGCCGGCACCATGCTGTGCCACGTAGCGGGCCACTTCGCCGCCACCGGTGGAGTGACCGACGTGGATGGCGTCGCGCAGATCCAGATGACGGGCCAGGGCCGCGACATCGGCGGCGTAGGTATCCATGTCATTGCCGGTGTCCGTCTGGGTGGAACGCCCATGGCCGCGCCGGTCGTGGGCGATCACCCGGTATCCCTGCTGCAGGAAATACAACATCTGGGCGTCCCAGTCGTCTGCGCTGAGCGGCCAGCCATGGTGGAAGACGATCGGTTGGCCCTTGCCCCAGTCTTTGTAGAAGATCTCGGTGCCGTCGGTGGTGGTGATGCTGCGCATGAGCGTGTCCTTCGTTGGCGCCGCGGCCCGCCCGCGACGGTAGATGACCCCCAAGCAGGGTAGGACACCACGCTTTCAGGACCGCGACAATTCGACCATCCGCCAGATAGTCCGGTATCGCCATGCGGCCGTTGCGCTGCTACCCCTGGCCGGCGGTGGCGACCAGTGCGTCGACCACGGCCTGCACTTGCGTGGTCCCCTTGCGTACGTGCGTGCCCGTGCCTTCGAAGGCGATCCATTCTTCGTTGAAGCCATCGATCATGCGTGCCCGCGGTACGGGATATTGCATGCCCTGCATGGCGAATGTGGTTTCCCACGCACCGCGCGGCACTGCCGCCGGGCTGACCTCGCGGCCCACGGCATGGCCGAGTGCCCTGGCCAGGTCGTCAGGTGAAACGCGCCGTGGCCCTTCCAGCTCGACGATGCGCACACCCTGCCACGTATCGTGCAGTAGCTCGGCGGCTAGCGCGGCGATATCGCGTGTGGCGACCATGGGCACGGGCTTGTCCAGGGGCTGCAGGAAACTGTGCAGCACGCCTTCATCGCGCGCACCGGCCACGTCCCACGCCGCGTTTTCCATGAACCACGCCGCACGCAGGAACGCCACGGGGACGGGCAGGTGGCCGAAGGCGTGCTCCACCAGGCCCAACTGGCTCAAAAGGTTCGGCTCCTGCGCCTGCGCGCCGATGGTGGAGAGCAGGACCACCTTCGATGGCCGCGCGATGCCGATCGCACGGACAAGGCTGCCGATCACGGGGTAAAGATCCGGAAATCCCGGGGATGGATCGAAGTTGGGTGGGATCAGGACGAATACGCCTTCAGCACCGCTGAAGGCTTTCGCCAGGGCTTCGCTGTCGGCGAGGTCGGCCACGGCCAGATCGCACCCTCGTATAGCCCACGGCTGCGCCTTGGCGGGATTGCGTACGACGGCTCGTACGGTGGCGCCCTGGTCGAGGAGATGGTTGGCCAGCGCGCTGCCGACCTGGCCTGTGATGCCGGTGATGGCGTACATGGGAATGCCTTGCATGGAGGAGTGGGCAAAAGGGTACGATGGGCCAAAGGCGAACAGAAGATCATCGAGATCACGATATCCATGACCAAAAGTCATCAATATGCAAACCGATAACCGATTGCTCAATGGTGCCGGCGTGTTCCTGGCGGTCGTGGAAAGCGGCAGTTTCGCCCGCGCGGCGGCCGTACTGGACATGACCTCCTCAGGGGTCAGCCGGGCGGTGGCCCGCCTGGAGCAGCGGGTCGGTGTGCGCCTGCTGCACCGGACCACGCGCGCGGTGCGGGCAACCGCCGAGGGCGAGCGCTTCTATGAAGAAGTGGCACCCCTGATGGCCGGCATCCAGGCGGCGGCGGAGCACGCAGGCGGTGCGTCCGGGCAGGTGCGCGGCCATTTGCGGGTGCGCGCCGATGGGCTGTTCTCACGCGTTGTCCTGGCGCCCCGGATTGGCCAGCTCCTGGCCCTGTACCCGGAACTCGACATCGAACTGCAGACACACGAAGACGTTGGTGACCTGGTGGCCGATGGCATCGATGTGGCCGTCCGCTTCGGTGAGCCGGCGTCCTCGAGCCTGGTAACGCGACGACTTCTGTCCACGCGCGTGCTCACCGTGGCCTCGCCGGCTTACCTTGAACACCATGGACGGCCCAAACGTCCGCAGGACTTGCTGCAGCATCGCTGCATCCAGTATCGCGATGCGTCATCAGGGCGGCCCTTTCCGTGGGAATTCCACCAGAAGGGAAAAATCTTGCCCGTGGCCGTGCCATTTTCGTTGTTGGTTACCGATGTCGGTGCCAAGCTCGAGGCATGTCTTGCCGGTGCCGGGATTACCCAGGTACTGGCGCTGGGCATGCAACCGCTGATTGCCGGCGGCCGCCTTGTCGAACTGTTCCCGGACTGGCCTGGCGAGGTATTTCCGCTCCATGCGTTCTATCCTTCGCGCAGGCATCCGCCGGCGAAGGTAAGGGCCTTCATCGAATTCTGCCTTGGGCTGGTGGGTGAGGGCGACATCATCGACGTACATGCGATGAAGGGAGATTGACGATAATGGCTTTTGACTTGTTACGTGGCTGGTGTGTTGCCCTTGGCTTTGCCGTACTGGGCATGGCGGTATCCCCGGCAAGCCCGGCGCAGGACGCAGGGGATTTCAAGCCCGCGCCCACCAACGTGTACGGGGCGGAATACCCCCGTGTGTCGGCAGACTCCCGCGTGCAGTTCCAACTGGTAGCGCCTGAGGCCCATGCCGTGCAGGTAGAGATGTGGGGCCATCCGAAGATGGATCTCGTCAAGGGGGCCGATGGCACCTGGACCTTGACCACGCAGCCGGTGGTTCCGGGTTTTCACTATTACAACTTCTGGGTCGACGGCATGAAGGCCAACGACCTGGGCAGCCATGCGTTCTTCGGTGCGCTTTATGACGCCAGCGGCATCGAAGTGCCAGAGAAAGGCGTGGATTATTACCTGCCGCGGGACGTGCCGCATGGCCAGGTGCGCGAACACTGGTATCACTCTTCGGTCACCGGTGCGTGGCGTCGCGCCATGGTCTACACGCCGCCCGGTTACGACGCGCAATCCACGCGTTACCCGGTGCTTTACCTCCAACACGGCGCGGGTGAGGACGAAACCGGCTGGAGCCGGCAGGGCAAAGCCAATTTCATCATGGACAACCTGATCGCCGAGGGTCGTGCCGTGCCGATGATCCTGGTGATGGACAACGACTACGCCACGCGTGCCGGCAGCACGGAGGTCAATACGAACAAGCTGCCGAAAGACCCGCAAGCCCGTAATCGTTCGATCCATGAACTGGCCGATACTTTCGGCGATGTCGTCACGCGGGACCTCATCCCTTCGATCGACCGTTCATTCCGCACGCTCACCGACCGCGACCATCGTGCGCTGGCCGGGCTGTCGATGGGCGGCATGCTGGCCGTGCCCCTGGCGTTTGGCCATCCGGATCAGTTCTCGTACCTGGGGATATTCAGCAGCGCGCCGATCGAGTTTTTCGGCGGCAAGGTCACCATTGATCCGAAGAAGGATTTCGGCGGTGCACTTGCCGATCCGGCTGCCTTCGCCCAGCGCTTCCACGTGTTGTGGCTGGGCATCGGTACGCAGGAAGAGCCGTTTATCCACGATCCGGCCATGCATTTTCACGAAGCGTTGGAAAAGGCTCATATTTCCCACCGGTTCTACCAATCGCCCGGCACCGCGCACGAGTGGCTTACCTGGCGGCGCGACCTGCACGAGTTCGCGCCGCTATTGTTCCGCGATAGAAAGTAAAAGCTTCTATCGCGCAGGCTTTGCCTTGGCTTCTGAGTCGAACACCGATTGCAGCACGGCGTGCCGCTCGGCGTGGTGGTCAACCTCCGTGCGCGTATGGGCGTCGATGGTTTGCCGCAGCAGGCCGCCGTCACGTTCGCCCAGGGCCGGCCACGTCGGTAGACCTTTGCCGTTGGGGTCGCCATGGATGATGAAATTGGCGAAGTAGGCCTGCATCACGCGCGAGGTGGTCTGGTCGGCGTCTGACCAGGCGTAGACCAGGTTGCTGTCAAGATTGCCCAGTGCATATTCGATCTCGGCGCTGTGTACCGCACCGGCATCAGGTTGGTCGCCGGCCTGATGCTCGCGCTTGGCCGGCCGTGGCTGGGCGTAATAGTAGAACCACACCGGCGCCTTGCCCGTGCGGTGCTGCAGTTCCATCCAGCGCCAGGTGGAATGCGCAATGAACAGGTCCGATGCCAGGTCCGTGCACGACTGAAGCGCCTGGGCGTCGTCGCCGGCGGGATACTGCTCAAGAACTTTCCCCGCGTTTGCACCGAAGCGTGTTGCCAGATAGCGGCGGTAGTTTTCGGCGCCGGGCGATGCGTCTTTCAGCAGTGCCGCGCAGGCACCCTCCTGGGAATTGGAACCAAGAAGCAGCGGCACATCGGCCTGCTGGTGTTGCTGAAACGTCTTCTCGGGCTGTTGGGTGAGGAATAGCCCGTCGATAATGGGCCCCCAGTGCAGGTTCTTGCGGTTGCGCGTGGCTTCGAGCAGTTCCCTGGCGGGCATGGCGCGAAGTTCGGCAATGGATCGCTTGCCGATTTCGGCCGCGAACCGTTGGGCCTGGGCTTCCGCGGCGGCCCGGTCGCGGGGATGGAGCGTTGCAAACATCGCACCACTCTCGCCGATCGCCCGGGCGAACAAGCCGCGCGAGAGTTTCGATGCCATGTGTCCGCTGACCGACATGGAACCTGCTGACTCGCCGGCGATGGTGACCTGTGCCGGGTCGCCGCCGAACGCGGCGATGTTGGCCTTCACCCATTGCAGCGCGGCGGTTTGGTCCAGGAGGCCATAGTTGCCCGAGGCATGCTCGGGTGATTCGGCATCAAGCGCGGGGTGGGCCATGAATCCGAACACGCCAAGGCGGTAATTCACCGTGACGGTAACCATGCCCTTTGTGGCCATGCTGGCGCCGTCATAGCGCTTTTCCGAGCCGTCGCCGCCATTGAAGCCACCGCCATAGAAATACACCAGCACGGGGAGTTTGCCATCGGCATGCGCGGCCGGTGTCCACACGTTGAGGTACAGGCAATCCTCGGCCATGCCGTTGGAGCGGAACACCATGTCGTCGAACAAACCCAGCTGCATGCATTGCGCGCCGAAGGCCTCGACGGCGCGTACGCCCTGCCAGGAGGGCGAGGGTTGCGGTGGCTTCCAGCGCAGCGTACCCACCGGTGGCGCGGCAAAGGGAATGCCCAGGAACTCATCCAGCGCCACGCCCTGGACGGTCACGGATTTGCCCGCGAGCCGGCCGCCGGCCGTGGATGTTTCAGGTGTCGCGGCCGGGCTGCCGGTTGCCGTGACAGCCAGGGCCAGGAAGAACGCCATCGGAAGCCATGCCTTTGCCATCGTCGTGCCTTGCGCTGGGGAGACCACCAAAGGTTAACGCCTGGCCGGCCTCCCTGCAGGGCATCGCATCACACCGAAGGATGCACCGGCCTAGTGCTCCACGACGTCCGCGGGTGCCACGTCGCCGGCGGCGACGGCATAAGGCCGTGCATCGTGCACCAGGTGGTCAAGGAAGCGGCCCGGCTGCTCCTGCATCACCATGTGCGCTGAATCTTCGAACCACACCAGCTCTTTCGCCGGCGCCTTGATCGTCTTGAACCAGTCCGCCGCCACCACGTCGGGCACGGTCTCGTCGTGGCGTCCTTCGAACAGGAATATCGGGCACTCGAACGTCATGCCGTCGGCGAAGCGATAGGTGGTGAGCGCGGGAAGCAGGTGCTCGAGGGAGAACGTGCTGCCCTTGCCAATGGCGTTGATGTCTTCGTCGTCGTACTCGGGCGCGAGCTGCCACGCTTCGGCGTCGAAATCGAAACCGTCGCGTCCAAAGGCCAGGCCGCCGTACTTGCTCGACCATTGGCGAACCACGCCGATCTCCTGCAGGGTGATCGGCTTCTTCGGATTGGGATAGGTGCCAAGCGCCGTAAGCGCGTCAATGGCTTTCTGGTCGTGGCGCGCCCGGGCGCCCTCCATGTCGAATCGATAGACCTCGGCCTCGGCCCGGGGCATGTCGATCGCCTGGCCCACGCCGATATATGCGTAGAGAAGCTCCGGATGCTGGTGCGCGAGGTTCAGGCCGAGAATGCTGCCCCAGGAATGGCCGATCACGAAGATCTTGCGCTTGCCATAGGTTTTGCGCAGATATTGCACCACGGCCGTGGCGTCGTTGGTCATCTGCTCAACCGTCATGCCGGCCTCGACGTTTTTCGGGTCATTGGCGCGGTAGGTCTTGCCCGCGCCTCGTTGGTCCCATTGCACAACGGTGAAGAAATCTTCCCATGGTTGCTGGAAGGTATAGGACAAGGGCATGTCGGGCGATGCCGGTCCGCCATGGATGAACAGCAGCACGGGGTTGCGGGTGTCGTTGCCGCGTACCGAGATCCACTGCTTCGTGCCATTGACGTCGATCGTCTTCAGCTCCTGCACGCCATGGGGGCTTACCACCTTGTGCGATGCGGCGATGATGTCGCGGGCTGTTTGCTCGGTGAAGGGCGGATCGGCCAGCGCGAGTGCGGGCAGGGCAGTCATCATCGCAATAAGGACGGCTGGCAGGATGTGAAGCGGACGAGGCATGATGCAATTCCTTATGGATGGATCGATACACCTGTGCAATCGGCATGCCACGGCATATTTCGCCGCGCGCAGGCAAGGTAAGGCCGACCGCGGACATTTGGCGCCGTCCGCGGACGGCATGCCATGGGACTTCCGGCACGGTATCGCCGTGCTACCACCGGGCTATCGTTGTCCGCCTGAACGTTGGTCTCTTCGGTCGCTGCCCACACTATGCTTGCCTTGCTGCAACAACTTGAGCTTGATGCCACGCTGCTCGAACGCCACCGGTTTGCCGATCGCGTGGACGCTATCGATCGACTCGAAGAACTGTTGATGCCCGGCTTGCCGGGTTCGTCAGATGGCTTTGAACGCCTGCATGGCCGCACGCGCGACATGTTGAAAACGCTCGAAGATGCCAACGCCCGCGTGAGTGCAGATATCAGGAACGCGGTTATTCGCGGTGAAGGCGCAGCTTGCCTGCGCTCGTGGCTGGACAGGCTTGGCGCCCGTGGCGCACAAGGCGACGGCTATGACTATGCCGATGCGCTGGTGGCCGGAATGTTCGACTTCGGCAACGTCAACGACACCGGCGCGGCGCCGGGCGAAGACATGGTTTTCTACCAACCCACGCCGGTGCGGCATGTGGTGGCGATGATCGACAGGCTGGCGCTTGAGCTGGCAGACACGGTGGTGGATCTCGGCGCGGGCCTGGGGCACGTGCCGATGCTGGTGAATATCCTTACCGGCGCTTCGACGGTCGGCATCGAGTTGCAGGCGCCGCTGGTGGAGCGGGCGCGCGAAACGGCGCAGGCGCTGGGTCTGCAAGGCGCGTCATTCATCCATGACGACGTCCGCGCAGCCGATCTCTCCACGGGCACCGTGTTCTACCTCTACACGCCCTTCAAGGGTGCGGTCATGGACCAAGTGCTGGCCCGCCTGGCAGAAGAAGCGAAGGGCCGGCCGCTACGCATTGCCACCTTCGGTCCATGCACTTTGCGCGTTGCCGCCGAGCCGTGGCTGGTGCCCACGGACGTGCCAGGCGAGAGCCGCATTTGCCTGTTCCACCCGGCCTAGCGCTGGCGGATGGCCTCGACCGGCGCGGTGGCCGCGGCGCGGCGTGCGGGCCCCAATACCGCTACCTGGCCAAGCAGCCACAGCAACACGGCGGCCAGCGGCACGACATACCACGGCATCAGCGCAAGCTCGAACGCCTTGAGCAGGCCCAGGTTGGCGGCATACGCCAGCAGCGCGCCAAGCACGATGCCGCCGGTGACAATCAGGAAATTCTCGGCCAGGAAATAGCCAAGGATGTCCTGACGCCGAGCGCCCAGCGCGCGGCGCACACCAATCTGCCGCCGGCGCTGTGATACCCAGAAACTGGACAAGCCGACGATGCCGGCAGCGGTGGCCAGGAGCAGCAGCACGCTCACCGATCCCATCATCAGCGCCACGCTGCGGTCGGTGGCATAGCCGCGTTCACGCGCCTGCTTGAGCGTGACCACGCCCTTGTCCGGATCAATCAGCCGTTGCCGGCTTTGCGCCCAGAGCGCAGCGACCGCCGCGGGGATGGTCTTGTCCATGCCGCCGGGGGTGGCGCGGACGATGTAATTCGTCCCGAAGGCAAGATCGGCCGCGCGCGCGGGGTACAGCACCGTGTCTTCATCGATGCTGCGCGTGGTACTGCCGGCATAGGGGCCTTGCAGGCTGTCCAGCACGCCAATGATGCGGACGGGTCCATCGGGCAGCCATACCGTGCGGTCCAGGGCATTTGCACCCGGGAAGAGCTTACCGGCAAGACTCCGCGTGACGATGATCACCGAAGCCACGGCGGTGTCCACCGAACTTGAGCGCAGTATTTCATCGGCCCTGAAATTCCGCCCCGCAACGAGGTGGATACCCAGCGTGTCGATGGCGTGGTCGTCGGCGAAATACATGATGCCCAGGCGGGGCTTGGTGGTCTGCTCGCTGGTGGTTTTGATCTGGGTCAGTACGCCCCAACCGCCTTCAAGGGGATAGGCTTCGCTGGCAAAGGCGTCGTGGACACCAACAACACCACGCAGGGCCGCCAGGTCCGCGCGCATGAGCGCATCCACCCGGTGGACGTCCAGGCCCGACCCCCACTGGTTGGCGATGACGAAGATGTTGGCCTCGTCGGTACCACTGGGTCGCGAAAGATGCACCACGCGGGTAGCCACGATGAAAAGCGCGTTGCTGACCACGGCCAGGGTCAGCGCCACCTGCAGCACCACGAGCAAGGTTGCCATCCTGTGTCGCCGCAGTGCAGCCAGGATCGGACCGGTTTGCAGCCAGGTGCGCTTAGTCATCGGTCTTGATCTGCCATGCCGGTTGCACCTGCGCTGCGCGCCAGGTGGGATAGAGCGCCGCCAGGAACGTGGCGCCCACGGCAAGCACCACGGTGCCGAGCATCAAGGGAAGATCCATGTGGGCCCACGCCGCGATCGTGGGCTCGAAGACAAGGTGCACACCGCGAATGCCCAGCCACGTCAGGCCCATACCCAACAGCGCGCCGGCCATGCCGATGGCGACGGCCTCGGTACCGAACTGGCGATAGATGGCTGCGCGGGAAGCGCCCAGTGCACGGCGCACGCCGATCTCGGTCGAGCGTCGCATGAACCGGGCCAGCATCAGTCCCACCACATTTACCATGGCGATCAACAGGAAGCTCAACGCCACCATCATCGAAAGGTTGGTGGCTTTGGGGATCACCCGCTGGCTCGCAAGCCAGGCGTTCAGGCCGGTGAGCCGTATGTTCGGCTCCCAGGCGAAGCGGCCCATCTGCTGCTGGGTGGTGGCGTAGGCGACCAGGAACTGCCGGTAGCGGGCCACGTCCGCGGCATCACGCAGTTGCACCCACGCGCCGATCCACACGCATTCGCTGTGCACCCACGCGTTGAAATCGGGAATGTTCGGGTCGGCGGCGACCGCGCTGCAGTAGCCGGTAAGACTTCTCTTGGCCAGCGCAATGGCCTTGCGCAGCGGCAGGTAGATGTCGCCCGGTGCGATGAAGGCGGTTCCTGTACTGGCCACGTCGTAGAAACGCGGCCAGGGCTGCCATGGGCCGAGCACGCCGACGACGCGGAAGGCATGGCCATCGAGGTTCATGCTGCGGCCGATGCTGTTGTCACCACCGAAAAGCCGCCGGTTCAACCGGTCGCTGATCACCACCAACGCCGCGCCGTCCTCGTCGTCGGCTTGCGACCAGACATGGCCCTGGGCGAAGGGCGCGCCGAACATGGCGAAGAAATCGCGAGTGACGGCGTCGCCATCCAGGCCCGAAGGTTGCCCCGTACCGTCATCCGGGTCATGCACGAAACTCACCGGATACAGCAGCGTTGTCGGCGTATGTCCCCGCGCGTGCCAAAGCGCCATGGCGTCGGCATGCGACAGGAGGTTCGGCGGTTCGCCCTGGTTCGTCCGCGTGGGGCCGAAGTTATCCACCTGCGGTACGAACAATGTAGCTGAGCGGCCCGGTAATGGGTCGGCAGCGGTGACCCTGAATACCGACCAGGCAACCATGCAGGTGGCCACGCCAACACCCATCAGCACGATGATCAACGCCGTCAGCACACGGCTGCCGCGGAAGCTGCGCAGGGCCAGGCCCAGGTAATAGCCGAACATGGTCGATCCGTCAGATTCCCCCCAGGGAGAATAGCCGGTCCATCAACCCCCATGCGCATTCCGGTCGCGACGCTGCACCTTGATAACCACGACGGGATGCCGGGCTTGGGTACGCACCCGCTTTTGTTGCACCATGGCGGAATGCTGCCTTTCCTTCCTTCCTTGATCCTTGAGCGACTCGGCATGCGCCTGCCGATCATCCAGGCGCCGATGGCCGGTATCTCCACGCCCGCCATGGCTGCAACGGTGTCCGGGGCGGGTGGGCTCGGTTCGCTCGGCGTCGGCGCGATGACGGCCCGGGCGGCCCGCGCCGCCATGGATGAGTTCGGCCAGCTGTCCGACCGCGCCCTCAACGTCAACCTGTTCGTCCACCGGCCGGCGCGCGAGCGGGCCGATGTCGAGGCCGCGTGGCTGGCGCGCCTTGAACCTGAGTTCGCACGTTTCAGCGGCAGCCCTCCCGCGCGATTGGCCGAGATCTACCGCAGTTTCCAGGTCGATGACGACATGCTGGCGATGCTGCGTGAGGCAAAGCCCGCCGTGGTGAGTTTCCATTTCGGTATTCCCGACGAAGGCAAGCTGAGGGCGCTGCACGAAGCGGGCATCGTGCTGATGGCTTCGGCCACCAGCCTCGCCGAGGCGCGCAGCATTGCCCAGACGCCCATCGATGTGATCGTGGCGCAGGGCTACGAGGCCGGCGGGCATCGCGGCATGTTCGACCCCGATGCCGTGGACGACGAAATCGGCATGATGGCGCTGGTACGCACGCTGGTGCGGCGCCTGGACAAGCCCGTGGTCGCCGCTGGCGGCATCATGGACGGTGCGGGGATCAAGGCTGCACTGGAGCTCGGGGCGGTGGCCGCACAACTGGGCACCGCCTTCGTTGCCTGCGACGAATCCCTGGCCAATGAAGCCTACCGGCAGGCCCTGCTGGGCGATGCCGCGCACCACACGGTGATGACACGCGCCATTTCCGGCCGCCCCGCGCGCTGCCTTGCCAATCGGTTCACGGCGCTGGGCGCTGGAGCCGCGGACGCGGATATTCCCGACTATCCCAGGGCATACGACGCAGGCAAGGCACTGCATGCGGTGGCGCGCGCCGCCGGGGAAGGGGGATATGGCGCTCAATGGGCCGGGCAGGGTGCACCCCTGGCGCGGGCCATGTCCACTGCCGCGTTGATGAGCGCCCTGGAAGTCGAGCTGGCTTCGGCTTGACGGAAAACCTCAAGGGGTGCGATTTAGCTGAGGATATCCTGGGACGGCCCGATGGGCTCCAGCTGGGGATCGAACGTGCGCCACCGCCCGTCGCCACCCTGGATGCTGATACAGGCAGTCACGCCGAAGTTCACTTCACGAGCCTTCGCTGACTCGCGGGCGAAGGCGAGGGCGGCCTGGCGGGAATCAAAGTTCCTGCGGCCATCGGTGGATATATCCACGTGCCAATCGGCGGAGCCCGCCGGTTCAAAGGGAATTTCGTAAATGACCATCGGTGTAATTATTTGCGATGTTGATACACCGTAATGCCTTGATGTGCTTGTCGGCGCCGCTTCTGCGTGAGCATCGGCATCATGTGCATGAACATCGGTCATCACGTCCCTCCCCGAACGGCATCATGGCGGGGGATTCACCCCGGTGCAATGTGCACCGCGTCATGGGTTTGTTCAGCCCGGGCATGTCCGGTCCTAAACT
Organism: Pinirhizobacter sp.; assembly: GCF_036499745.1. Taxonomy (NCBI): domain Bacteria; kingdom Pseudomonadati; phylum Pseudomonadota; class Gammaproteobacteria; order Lysobacterales; family Rhodanobacteraceae; genus Pinirhizobacter; species Pinirhizobacter sp. Next base: position 141,488 of record NZ_DASYDG010000015.1, on the reverse strand, counting down.
TCATCGGCATGGAACCCGAACCCCACCACCCTCGCTTCGCTTCAGGTGGACGCGCCTATGTCTACGTGCTGCCTTGCCGTGACGAAGACGTGCTGAAAGTAGGGTTCTCCCGTGATCCATTCACGCGCTTCCACGACTTGCATCGGCGTTTCTTCGACTTCTTCGACCTTGACCGAGGCATGCTGGTGGAGGTCGACCATGTGAAGGAGGCGCGCCGGATCGAGCGCGCCTTGATCGAGCGGTTCGCCGGGGACCGATGCGTGGCACCACTGGTGGTTCGCGAAGCGGCCGCTGGGAAAACCGAGTGGTATCGCGGAGTGTCTCCGGCAGTCCACGCGCTGGCGGCGCAACTGGCCGGTGAAGGCGGCCATTCGGTAGCCGCGCCGCTGCGGCCCTGGCTGCTTGATCGCATTCGGGAACGGGCGGACGTACTCTACGACTGGTCAGGCCGCCTGCATGACATCGCCCGCGATGCCCGCGTCCATGGCGCGGACGCCACGGCCGTCGAGCGGGTGCTGGTGGACACCTTGGACATGTGTGATCGCATCGGGCTGGCCGTGGATGACTACGTCAGCGCCGAGGTCGCTCGCTGGTACCGGTTCGGCGGTGGTTGATCAGCCGCTCCGGCTGCCGGGCTTGAGTTCGTCGCGGATGCGACCGCGCAGATGAGGCAGGCGGGCAGGGTCTGCCACTTGCACCAGGGCGGAGCGCAATACATGAAGATCCTGGCGGAATCCCAGTTCGTCGGCCAGCCGGGTCAGTTCGTGCAACGTTTTTCCCTTGTGCGGCAGGTGCGCCGCGGCGTGCGGCCCGACTTTCTTGTGCAGCTTGCGCAGGGTTTCCAGCTGCAGGCGCTGGCGGCGCACGCGGCGACGCCAGCGGTGCAGGTTGGTAGCAGTGGGCCTTGCGGCATATTCGTCGGCCAATGTGTCGACCTTGCTGGTCGTGTTCTCCCACGCCTTGCGCAAGGTCTTCGCGCGCAGTTGCGACCATGGCAGCGCCGCGATGGCCTGGCGAGCCGCGCGCAACTGGTGGCAACGGCGCTTGAACGCCGGGTCCCGCGCCAGGGCGTCGTCCAGCAGGGTGTCGCGCCTGCGCCGCAGTGCATCGGCGACGGCAAGCCATTCATCGTGCCCGTCGCCCGCCAGTTTATCCGCCGTGCCGATCACCGCCTGGGCATCGCGAAGCGAGGAAAGGCTCGACGCAAGGCGTTGCAGGTCGCGATCGACGGGCACGAGGGTATCGCCGAAGGCCTTGCGGCAAAGGATCAACGTTGCGCGGAGGCGACGGATCGCCTTGCGGGCCTGGTGGACGCCACCGTGCCGGTCTTCCACGTTGCCCAACGCGCGCAGTGCGGCCCGGCATTGCGCATCGGCAATGGCCGCCAGTGCCTGGGCTACCGGTGTCACGTCGTGATCGGACATCGGCGCAGTGTAACCCGCACGATGGTCGACGGCAGTCCCCGACCCGGGGCACCCGCCGGACTGCCGTCCTGGGCGTGGCTGCGTGGCTGGCGCCGTCTCCGCCGGTGTGGCGAGGGGGGCGATGAGCCGGGCTAAGCCGTTGTTCGGCGACGCACGAAACGGTAATGGGCCACCATCCACGCCTGGCCGCCGTCGAATCCGAATAGCTCTGCGCAGGCCATCCAGAACATGCGCCAGCGCTGGAACCAGAGCGGGGCGGCCGGACCGTAGGCCTCCTCCAGCACCTGCATCACCTCGTCTTTGTTGGCGTCCTGGCGTCCCAGCCACGCATCGGCGGTGCGCTGGTAATGCGTGCCATCGACCAGCCAGCGGTCGGCCACGCACAGGTCGCGGTCGAACCATAACAAGGTATCGACCGAGGGCATCAGGCCACCGGTAAAGAAATGACGGCCCATCCAGTCATCCTGGCCGGTGGTCTGGAATGGATACATCAGGAAGCGGTGGGCGAAGATATGCACGAACAGACTGCCGTCCGCGCGCAGCCAGCCGGCGATCCGTGACATCAATGCATCGTAGTTGCGCATGTGCTCGAACATCTCTACCGAGACGCAGCGGTCGAAAGAGCCCGAAGGCAGGGCCAGTGCCTGCACATCGTGCGTGATCACACGCACGTTGTTCAGTCCCCGCTCCCGGCACCGCGCCTGGATGTACTCTCGCTGGCTGTTCGAATTGGATACCGCGGTAATCCGCGATTCGGGGAAATGCCTCGCCATCCACATCGTCAGCGAGCCCCAGCCACAACCCAGTTCCAGGATGTCCTGGTTGTTGGACAGTCCCGCGCGTTCGGCGGTAAGCGCGAGCATGGCCTCCTCCGCTTCGCCAAGCGTCTGGTTGTCCGTGCGATAGATGCAGCTGGAGTACTTGAGGTTCGGCCCCAGGCACAGTTCGAAGAACCTGGGTGGAAGCTCATAGTGCTGGCGGTTGGCGGCATCGGTATGGATGGCCACCGCACTTTGCTTGAGTTCATCAATCAGCCTGCCGAAGCGTTCGGCCTGGCGCCCCGGACCGCCAGCGGACTCCTCGGCAAGGCGTTTGGCGCAAAGGTGGCGTATGGCGCGGCGAAGCATGGCATCAGGCACCAGGCCGCGTTCGGCCAGGCCCAGCAAGCCGGTTGCCGGGCGATTGGGCGTGGCTGGACCAAGGTCAAGGGTGGCTGTATTCATCGATCGTTCCTTTGCGCGGGCCGGGTGTGAAACCATGGGAAGAACATGGGTGTGCGACGCTGGTAGTCGCGGTATTCCTCGCCACGGGAGCGAAGCGCCTGTGCTTCGGTGAAGGGCACGCCGCTGAGGTAACGCAAGAACAGGTACATCACTACCGGGCCAGCGAAAGCCAGCCACCACAGTGGCGAGCCCACGGCCAACGCTGCGTACGTGAACCAGTGCAGCCACTCGAAGAAGTAGTTGGGGTGCCGGCTATAGCGCCACAGGCCCTGGTCGCAGGTGCGACCCTCGTTCGATGGCTCCGCGCGGAACCGCGCCAGCTGGTTGTCGGCTACGATCTCGCCGCCGACACTGCCCAGCCAGATCACGGCGGCCACAATGCAAGCCCCGACCGAACTCGCCGGGTTGGCCGCGACGCCCAGGAAGGGCAACGCGAACAATCCCACCAACAGCGCCTGGAATTCGAAGAAGCCGAAGATCCTTCCCTGGCTGCCCTGCCAGTGCGCGCGAAGATGGCGATAGCGGCCGTCTTCATCTTCGCCACGGACGCGCCGCCACAAGTGCAGGCCCAGGCGTACGCCCCACAGGCCGCCGAACAATGCCACCCCAACACGGGGCAGTGCGGCGCCGGGGCCAGTAACGGCGGCCCATACCGCGCTGCCACCCACGCTGAACGACCACAGCACATCGACGATGCCGATGTTGCCGTGGCGGCGCTGCCAGGCCCAGCCGGCCACCATCAGGCTACCCGCTACCAGCCAGATCACCACCAGGCTCCACCAGGTATTCATGCTTGTTCGAACAGCAGGTGCGAGACGCCGATGGATCGTTCGCGGAAGCCACCCTCGCAATAGGAAAGATAGAACTCCCACATGCGGACGAACCGTTCGTCGTAGCCCATGGCCCGAACCTGGGGCAGGAAGGCCATGAAGCGCTCGCGCCAGGCTTGGAGCGTACGGGCGTAGCTCAGGCCGAAGTCTTCCTGCCGCACCAATGCAAGCTCGCTCGAGCGCGCCTTGGACGCCATCATCGCGCTGATCGAGGGAATGAAACTGCCCGGGAAGACATGGCGCTTGATGAAGTCCACGGACTTCAGTGCCTGCGCGTAGCGGTGGTCTTCGATCGTGATCGCCTGCAGCAGCGCGCGGCCCCGGGGACGAAGCAGCGCGCCGATCTTGCTGAAATAGCCATCCATGTTGGCAGCGCCAATGGCTTCGATCATCTCGATCGACACCAGCTTGTCGTAGCGTCCGGTGAGGTCGCGGAAGTCTTCCAGCAGCAGACTTACCTGGCCGCCCAGGCCAGCGCGTGCCACGCGTTCGGAAGCCAGTGCATGCTGTTCTTTCGAAATTGTCGTGGTGGTGACGTGGCAGCCGTAGTGTCTGGCTGCGTGGATCGCGAACCCGCCCCAGCCGGTGCCGATCTCCATGACGTTGTCGCCGGGTTTGAGATCCAGCCACTGGCACACACGGTCGAGTTTGCGTTTGGAGGCGAGCTCGAGCGTGTCGTCGTCGTCCTCCCATAGGGCCGAGGAATACATCAGGTCCGAAGAGAGAAACAGATCGAAGAATTCGTTTCCCAGGTCGTAATGCGCGGCGATGTTGCGGCGCGCGCCTGAACGCGTGTTCGGGCGCATGGCGTGCCAACAACGCATGGCCGTCCCACCAAGCCTGGCAAGGCCCGTCTCCATCGCATCCAGGTGATTTCGGTTGCGCACCAGCAGGCGGATCAGTGCTACCAGGTCGTCGCACTGCCAGTAGTTCTCCATCCATGCCTCGCCGGCACCGATGCTGCCGTTGGTGGCCACGGCGGCGTAGAACCGCGGGTCGCGCACGTGGAGGTGGACCACGATGGCGGGTCGTTCCTGCAGGGGCTGGCCGATCTCGACGCGCCCAAGGGCGTCGGTGATCACTAGCCGCCCCTCCCTCATGCCAGCCATGCTGTCCAGTACGCGTCGACGCAGGAAGCGCTGGCCGACGGACATCGCCGCCGTCTCGCCTTGGATCACGATCGCGCTCATTTCGAAACTCCTTGCGGGGAGGGGTGGTCGTGGACGGGATTGCCTTTGAGCCATAGACGCAGGGCGTGCCAGTGGATGGCGCCGACTACCTGGACGCTCATCAGCGGATAACGCCATAGCACGCGTGCCAACGTCGGGCCGGTCAGTGCGCGGCGCTCAAGACGCAAGTGCGCATCGAACTCACGCTCGCCGTCGCGCAGGATTTCCATGCGTACGCGAAGGTGATCGCCTGGTGTGGAGAAGCGCCAGTCGTAGGTGCGGTCCATCGGCACGAACGGCGATACGTGGAAACGCTTGTCGAATTCCCAGCGCAGCCAGTCGCCCCCGCGCGCGGCGTCGCGCACCGGCAACACGTAGCTGTGGCGCTCCTTCCAGGGTGTATTGGTGATTTCCGCCACGATGCATTCCAGCGCGCCACCGGCATCGTGGCAGTAGTAGAAGGTCACCGGGTTGAAGACCATACCTGCATAGCGCAGGTGAGCGAGCATGCACACCGAGCCTGCCGGCAGGTACCCAAGCACGGTGGATGCCCGCTCGCGTACGGCCTGGGCCAACGGTGTGGCCGAGTCCCCGAGATAATCGCCACGGCGGAACTCGGCAACGTTGCGGCCGTGCGACGACCACAGCCAGCGTCGGTTGAATATCTTGTCGACCTCGTCGAGATCCAGGTAGAGCTGCGCCATCTTGTAGTGGAACAGGTGCGGATGCGGCGCCAGGCGCCGATGCGTCACCATGCCTTCGTAGATGGCGCTGGAAAAACTCACGCCAGCGCCTCGCAGCCGGCGGTGGCGCCCAGCGCCTGCACGACGTCGTGCGCGCTGCGCATGCCATCCTCGTGGAAGCCCCAACCCCAATAGGCGCCGGCGAACCATGTATTTCGCTTGCCCTGGATCTCGTGCTTGCGCGCCTTCGCCGCCACCGCCGCATGCGTCTGCACCGGGTGGGAGTAATGCATGCGACGCAGGATCCGCGCCGGGTCGATGGCATCGGTGCGGTTGAGGGTGACGATCAGTGGCTCGGCGCTGGCGATGCCCTGAAGAAGGTTCATGCAATAACTCACCGTGCACGGGTCGTTTGCTTCCGGCCCCACATGCGCGTTCCAGGCGGCCCACGCCCGGCGCCGGCGTGGCAGTACGGAGGCATCGGTGTGAAGCACCGTATCGTTCACCTGATAGGGCAACGCGCCGAGAATCTCGCGCTCGCGGAAGTCGGGGTCGGCAAGCATGTGTAGCGCCTGGTCGCTGTGGCAGGCCAGCACCACGTGGTCGAAGCGCTCGGTGCCGTCGCGAAGTTCCAGCTCTACGCCTTCATCAAGGCGGCGCACGGCAAGAACCGCGCAGTTCAGACGCTCGCGCACATGCCAGCGCTGGCGCATGGCCTTGATGTATGAGGAAGAGCCACCTTCCACCACGCGCCATTGCGGACGATTGCCCAGGTCCAGCATCTGGTGGTTAACCATGAACTGCACCAGGTACCTTGCTGGAAAGCCAAGGATCTGCCGAGACGGCGACGACCACAATGCCGAGGCCATCGGCACCAGGTGGTCGTCGCGGAAAGCCGCGCCGTAGCCCTCGCTGTCGAGGAATTCTCCCAGGGTGGGGCCGGGGCCGGTCGTGTCGAGCAAGGCGGGCGCTTCGCGATAGAAGCGCGCAAGGTCGCGCAACATGCCCCAGAAAGCCGGTGACAGCAGGTTGCGGCTTTGGCAGAACAGGCCACGAAGGTGAGCGGCGTTGTATTCCAGCCCCGAGCCTTCGTTGCGCACCGAAAAACTCATGGTGGTCGGACGCGTGGCCACACCCAGTTCGTCGAACAGTGCCGATAGCAGTGGATAGTGGGCGCGGTTGTGGACGATGAAACCGGTATCCACCACGTGATGGACACCGGCCACTCGCACCTCATGGGTGTGGGTGTGGCCACCCAGGTACGAGGCCTGCTCGAACAAGGTGACTTCGTGGCTGCGCGACAGCTCCCATGCCGAGGCCAGGCCCGCGATGCCCGATCCGACGACGGCGATGCGCATCAACGCACCCTCCGTTGCTTGTCGCCCACCCACGACGGCACAGGCTTCAAATCCCTTACCAGGCCCAGTGCCTGCATCAGGCGCAGGCCGTAGTAGGTTAGGTCGATCTCCCACCAACGGTGTCCCTGGCGCGCGGAGCCGGGGAAGAAGTGGTGGTTGTTGTGCCAGCCTTCGCCGAACGTAATCAGGGCCAGCCATGGGTTATTGCGGCTGTCGTCGCGGGTGCTGTAACGGCGCGAGCCAAAGCGGTGCGCCAGGGAATTGATCGTGACCGTGGCATGGAACAGCACGATCGTCGATACCACGAAACCCCACACCAGCATCTGGCTGCCGGTGGTGTGAAGGCCCGGGGCCAGACGGTTAAGCACGACGCCCACGACGAAAAGCACGCTGGCCAGCAGCACCGGCACGGCGATATCGTATCGGTCGAGCCAGCGCAATTCCCGATAACGGGCCAGATCCGGTACGCGGGAATGGTCCGAGATGAATGCGCGCGGGGTAAGGAACCAACCCATATGGCTCCACAGGAAGCCGTGCACCGTGGGCGAATGCGGATCGAGCGCGGTATCGGCATGGCGGTGGTGGTTGCGGTGGTGGGCGGCCCACCACAGTGGTCCGCGCTGCACGCAGCAAGCGCCGATCACGGCGAAGATGAACTGCACCGGGCGTGAGGTCTTGAACGTTCGGTGGGAGAAATACCGGTGGTAAAACCCGGTGAGTGCGAACATGCGGATCACATACAAGCCCACGGCCGTCCACACGGCCACGGGCGACCAACCCACCCAGAACACGCACGCGCAGGCCACGTGCAGTGCCACGAAGGGGGCAGCGCGCAGCCAGTCGATGCGGTCGGCGCTCGCGCCATCGGCCTGAATGTCCGCGGCGGTGTCGAACCAGCGCCTGAGTGTGCGGGCGGCGGCATTTCGTTCAGTCGCGGGGAATGGAGCCGTGTTCGTCATGATGATTCCCGGTGTCCTGGTCCTTTGTACGGACCGTCCGCCCACCCGGATGCATCTGCCATCACCTGACTTCGTGCTATAGAACGCCTTGGGACACCACGGAAACCATGGCGATGAGCGTGACCAGCCCCGCCGAGCGCGATGAGCTGAACCATTTGCTGGTCCGCACCGGCCAGCAGGACGAAAAAGCTTTCTCCACCCTGTACAGGAAGACTTCCGGGCAGCTCTTCGGGGTGTGCCTGCGCATGATCTCCGACCGGGGACAGGCCGAGGAAATCCTCCAGGAAGCTTATGTCACGGTATGGCGAAGGGCCGCCAGTTTCGACGCTGCCAGGGCCAGCGCGCTGACCTGGCTGGTTACCGTGGTGCGCAACAAGGCCATCGACCGCCTGCGCCAGCACCGCGAAATGACGGGAGGCGATGCGCTGGATTTCGATGCCATTGTCGACGAATCGCCCACGCCGGCGGCCGGCGCCGAGGCCAGCCAGGAATACCAGCGTCTGCAAGAGTGCATGGGGGAACTGGAGCCGCGGCAACGCACGTCCGTACGTGAAGCCTTTTTCACCGGAGCTACGTATAACGAACTGGCTGCACGCGCCAAGGTGCCGCTCGGAACCATGAAAAGCTGGATCCGCCGTAGCCTCCTGCAGCTCCGGGCCTGCCTGAACGCATGAACAGCACCTTCGAGTCCGACAACGAAAACCTCCGCTACGGCGAATATGTGCTGGGCCTTCTCGATGCCGACGCGCGGGCGGGTGTAGCGCGGGAAATCGAGGCCAACGGCGAAGCTGCAGCCGCCGTGGCCCTGTGGCAGCGCCACCTGATGCCCCTGGCGTCGGATATTCGCGCCGTCACCCCGCCCGCGCACGTATGGGCACGCATCCAGCGCACTTTGCTTCTGGGACGCCCGGAACCCAAGCGCGAGCCAAAGGGTTGGTGGGACAACGCCGTGGTCTGGCGCTGGCTGGGCATGGGCGCTACGGCGGTTGCCTTTGCCCTGGCCGTGATCGTGGTGCGTCCACTGACGCATCGTGCAGTGGTTTCACAGCCGTCGGGCCTGATGGTCTCGACCATCGCCGTCGGCAACGGCGCTGCCGGCTGGACGGCCACCATGGATCTGGACCGCAAACAGATCCTGGTGGTACCGGCATCGCCCGAACCGCTGGCCAGCGGCCGCGACACTGAGCTTTGGCTTATTCCGGCGGGCGGCAAGCCCATCGCCGTGGGTGTGTTCAAGCACGATCAGCCCACGGCGTTGAAGCTCAGCGACGCGCTGCTATCAAGGCTAGGGCCCACGGCGACACTTGCCGTGTCGGTAGAGCCAACTGGCGGCTCGCCCACCGGTCAGCCGACCGGCCCGGTCATCGGCCAGGGTGCGATTCGCGGCGTGTAACGCACTAGTAACGCCACAGAATTGCAACTGTACCTAAAATGCCACACGATGCAGGCTCACCTGAGGGAGTCCGCCATGCGCCGCCTGTTGTTGCTCGCCCTCGCCCTGGGCCTTGTCGCCACGTCGCTGCAAGCAGCCCAGTACAGCGCGCTGCCTGACGAAACACCCGCGCATTTCGTCGCCCCTACGCAGGGCATGGATTTCGAAAAGCGCGACGTGATGATCCCCATGCGCGACGGCGCGAAGCTGCACACGGTGATCCTTGTGCCCAAGGGCGCCAGGCACGCGGCGATGCTGCTAACCCGCACGCCATACAGTGCGTCGGCCATGGCCAGCCGCGCGGCGAGTGGCAGCCTGGAGATGGTGCTGGCCGGCTACGACAACGCTGCCGACATCATCGTGCAGGACGGCTACATCCGTGTTCTGCAGGACATCCGCGGCAAATATGCCTCGGAGGGGGATTTCGTCATGAACCGGCCGCTGCGCGGGCCGCAGAATCCCACGCCGGTGGATGAATCCACCGACACATGGGACACCATCGACTGGTTGGTGAAGAACGTCCCTGAGTCCAATGGCAAGGTCGGCACGCTGGGCATTTCCTACGATGGCTTCGAGCCGCTGATGGCGCTGGTGAATCCGCATCCGGCGCTGAAGGTATCGGTGCCGATGAACCCGATGGTGGACGGCTGGCGCGGCGACGACTGGTTCCACAATGGTGCCTTCCGCCAGACGATGCTGGCTTACATCCTGGACCACCAGTCGGTGCGCGGCGAAGGCGACGGCTGGTTCACCAACGACTTCGACGATTACGCCTCGTACCTGTCCGGCGGTTCGGCCGGCGATATCGCCCGCGCCCATGGCATGGATCAGCTTGGCTTCTGGCGGAAGATCGTGGCCCATCCTGCCTACGACGCCTTCTGGCAGGACCAAGCCCTGGACAAGATACTGGCTGGCCAGCCGTTGAAGGTGCCCACGATGCTGGTGCATTCGCTGTGGGACCAGGAAGACATCTACGGCGCGATGGCCGTGTACAAAGCCATCAAACCGAAGGACACCGGCAACGACAAGGTGTTCCTGGTGATCGGGCCCTGGCACCACGGCCAGGAAATCGGCGATGCCAGCAGCCTGGGCGCCATCAAGTTCGGCAGCGATACCGGTTTGTCTTTCCGCCAGGACGTGCTGCGGCCGTTCCTGGCGCGCTATCTCAAGGACGACGCGCCGAAGGTGGACATCGCGCCGGTCACCGCCTACCAGACGGGAACCAACCGTTGGCAGAAGCTTAAATCCTGGCCCGGTTGCGAGGGCGCTTGCGAACGTCCGTTGTACCTTGGCGCCGGATCGTCGCTTTCTTTCGTAGAGCCCAAGGACAAGGGCAGCGATCAATACGTCTCCGATCCTGCCAAGCCCGTGCCGTTCGTACCTCGCCCGGTGCACGCCTCGGGCGATCCCTGGCGACATTGGCTCACCACCGACCAGCGGATGTTTTCCGACCGCACGGATGTTCTCACCTTCACCACGGACGTACTCGATGCGCCGGTGGCGATCGCAGGTTCGCCCGTGGCCCACCTGGTGGCATCGACTTCCGGCACCGATAGCGACTGGGTAGTGAAGCTGATCGATGTCTATCCCGGCCAGGTAGCGGCGCAGCCGGAGATGGGTGGCTTCCAGTTGATGGTGGCCGGTGACATCTTCCGCGGACGCTATCGGCAGGGCCTGGACAAACCGGCGCCGATCCCGGCGAACACACCGCAGGAATATACCTTTGCGCTGCCCACTGCCAACCACGTGTTCCTGCCCGGCCATCGCATCATGGTGCAGGTGCAGTCCAGCTGGTTCCCGCTTTACGACCGCAATCCGCAAACGTACGTCGACAACATCTTCAATGCGAAGCCGGCGGATTACCGCCGTGCCACACAGACGGTATGGCATGGACCGGGTGGCGAAAGCCGCATCGACTTGCCCGTGGTTCCGTTAGGGGCGAAAGCCAAGCGGTAACAGTTGCCTCAGGCCATGCCCATGCGCGGATCGCTTATGCCTGGGCGACCGCTTTCAACGCGACCAGCTGCGCGCCAAAGCACACTACCGGCAACACTCACCGTCACATCGTGCCAGCCGTGCGACGGCGTGAGGTCCCAGGTGAGCGTCTGCGTTGCGGCACCAGCTAACGCGAGCTTTTTCTCAACCTCAAGATATGCCTCGCGGATGTTGAGTGTACCGGCCGTGTCGGCTGCACCTGGTGTGATGGAAACCACCAGGTTCATGCCGTCGATCGTTGAGCTTATGTCCGGCCCGGTGCCATCACCGCGGAATTCCCTCAGGAAGCCCGGCGGTCCGTGCACGATGAGTGCATGCAGCGCACCGTCCCAGTGATCGGTAAAGTGGTCACCGGCCGCCAGTGCATAGCGGCGTGGTGCATCATCCGGGTGAGTGTGGTCGTAGACGTAGAATGCAACGCCTGTATCGCCGGTATTGCTGAAGTCGATGAGTGCGCGATCGCCACCGCGGCGTGACTGCACATCGTAGGCGTAGGGCAGGGCACGCGAGGGCCTTGTGCCCGCAGGCTGCTTTGGCAGGCCGCCATCGCGCACCACCACCGGTTCGGTTGAAGTTACCAAAGGCTTCGGTTTGGCCAGTCGCGGCGGTGGCGCTGGTGTGGCGGTGAAATCGAACGCGGCGGTCAGGTCGCCGCAGATCGACCTGCGCCACGGGCTGATGTTGGGTTCGTGCACATCGAAGCGTTTTTCAAGGAAGCGCAGCACCGAAGTGTGATCGAACACCTGCGAGCAGACCCAGCCACCGGCGGTCCATGGCGAGGCGATGATCATCGGTACCCGCGTGCCCAGCCCCACCGGTTGTTCGCCGCCGGGATCGGCTCCCGGGACCAGTGGATTCTTTGCCTTGGGAAAACGGTCAAGGTCCAGGAACTCATCGTCGATGCCTTCCTGCAGCGATGCAGACAGAAGACCGTGCGCGCCTTGCTGGCTCGATCGCGGTGGCATAGGAGGCACGATGTGGTCGAACAGCCCGTCGTTCTCATCGTAATTGACGATGAAGACGGTACCGGCCCATACATCCGGATTCGCCGTGAGTGCCTCGAGCACGCGATCGATGTAGAGGGCTCCATCGCTCGGGCTGGCATCGGGATGTTCGCTGTACTTGAACGGTGCGACCACATACGAAACCGCAGGCAGGCGATTGGCCAGCACATCGGCGCGGAACTGACGCAGGCTGCGGTTGGTCACACCCTTGCGCACCAGTGCACCGTGCGGATCGGCGCCCTCGGCCACCTGGAAGGCGGCGAAGAATTCCAGCGAATTGTCGGTGAAATTGTCGACAGGATCGCCAGGATCACCCGTGCCGCCCTGGTAGAGCCGCCAGCTCACACCGGCCCGTTCCAGACGCTCGGGGTAGGTGGTCCAGCCGTATCCGTTCTTCTTCGGCCGCTCCTCGATGCCCGGGCCATTGCCGCGCGACCCTAAGCGATTGCGCGGGTCGGCGGTGCCGGAGAACAGGTACATGCGGTTGATCGCGGTGTCCGACATTGCCGAGGCGAAGTTGGCGTCGCAAAGGGTGAAGGCGTTGGCAAGCGCGTGGTGGTAGGCCACTTCGTCCGGACGCAGGTAGCCCATGGTCAGCGGATCCTGCTTTTGCGTCACCCAGCTGTCGTAGCGTCCCTGGTTCCAGGCCAGGTGCCCGCTGCTCCACCCGTGGTCGGTCCCGGGCAGATGCTCGCCATGGCGACGCGGATCCATCGGGAACGGCCACACGTGGGTCGCATCGGCCGGCACGCCTCGCGGCTTGTAAAGTTTGCTGCGAATGCTCGCCGCGGGCTGGCGCCATACCGGGCTGCCGTCGGGGAACAGCAGCGGGCGTGGATCGCCAAAACCGCGCACGCCGCGCATCAACCCGAAGTAGTGATCGAAGGAGCGGTTCTCCTGCATCAGGATCACCACATGACGTACATCAAGAATGCTGCCGGTGGTGCGCCGGGCGGGGATGGCCAGGGCACGTGCGATGGCCGTCGGCAGCATGGCGGCTGCCGCGGCTGCGGCCGACGCCGATAGGAACCGGCGGCGGCCCGGATCGGTCACGCTAGTTTTTCCAGGATCTGGCGATGCAACTCCGGCGTGGCGGCGGCCACCACGCGGCCGCTGCCTTCGATGCCGAGCGGCTCACCGCGCCAGCCGGTGATCACGCCGCCAGCGCCTTCGATCACCGGAGCCAGCGAAAGGTAATCGTAGGGCTGCAACTGCGCTTCCACCACGGCATCCAGGTGGCCGGAGGCCAGCATCGCGTAGCTGTAACAATCGCCGCCAAAACGGCGGGTCTGCGCTGCCGCGGTGACACGCTCGAAGGCGGCGCGCTCGTCGCCGGTGAAAATATCCGGTGATGTGCAATAGACAGTGGCGTCAGCCAGTTCGCGGCAATCTCGTGTGTGGACGGCCCGGCCGTTGTAGAGCGTGGCCTGGCCGGGCGCACCGGTCCAGCGTTCATCCATGAAGGGAATATCCACCAGGCCCAGCACCGGCTTGCCGCGGTGGAGCAGGGCGATCAAGGTTCCCCACAGCGGCCAGCCGGAAATGAAGCTGCGGGTGCCGTCGATCGGGTCCACCACCCAGACGTGCTCGGCGTCCAGGTGGGCGCGGCCGTGTTCCTCGCCCAGGATGCCGTGGCCGGGAAAAGCCTGGGCGATCTCCTGCCGGATCATTGCCTCGATGCTGCGGTCGACGGCCGTCACCGGGCTGTCGTCGGCCTTATGCTGCACATGGAGGTCGCGCCGGAAGGCGGCAAGCGAAATCTCGCGGGCAAGGTCGGCCAGGCGGCCGGCGAAGGCGGCCATGCCTGGTGCCGTCAGGGCATCGGGGGCGGCGCCTCGGCGAAGGTTTGACATCGATGGGTGCTCCGGGGCTTCTTTCCTTAGCCAGCGGGCATGATGACATCCGGGCGTGGCGTTTGCCAGATGTTTGCCTAAATTTAGCAATAGTCCACAAATTGCCACATTGGCGTGTTACAAATCGGCTACGGCCAAGGCGGCCGTCCAGGGCAGGTTTTCAGATGGGCATCCGTGGCGCGATCACTGGCGTACTTATCCTTTGCCTGCTGGCACCGGCCACGCTACGCGCCCAGACGCTCACCGTCTACTCAGCGCTCGAGGAAGATGAGATAGCCGCCTATCTGGACGGCGCGCACAAGGCGCTGCCCGACATCACCATCAACGTGATGCGCCTGTCCACCGGCGACCTCGCCGCGCGCCTGCTGGCCGAGTCCGCCGCGCCGCGCAACGACGTGGTCTGGGGCCAGGCCGTGTCGAGCCTGCTCGATCCTCGCCTGGCTGGGCTGCTGGCCCCGCTTTCCTCGCCCCGCATCGATGCCATGCCCTCGCGCTACCGCGATGCCACCTGGTATGCGCCGACGGGTTACGTCACCGCATTCTGCGTCAATACCGAGGCGTTGGCGTCACGCCATCTGCCGATGCCCAAGACGTGGGCAGACCTGGCCAGGCCCGTTTACCGCGGCGAGGTGGTGATGCCCGATGCGGCATCCTCGGGCGTGGGTTTCATGCAGGTCTCGGCGATCACCCAGCTGATGGGTGAACGTGGCTGGGCGCTGTTGGGAAAGATCGGCCGCAACGTGGCGCAGTACACGCCGTCGGGATCGAGCCCCTGCAAGCTTGCCCGCACCGGTGAATATGCCATCGGCGTGTCGCTGGCGTTCGTGGCGCTGCAGTCGATCGACGCCGGCTACCCGGTGACGATGGTGGTGCCGTCGGACAACGTCGGCTACGAGCTGGAAGGCTCGGCGATCATGAAGGCATCGACGAACAAGGCCGCGGCCACGCGGTTCCTTGACTACCTTGCTTCCCCCGATGCTGCGCGCATCTATGCCCGCTTCAAGACGATCGTGACGGTGCCGGGTGCAAAACCCGACGCACGACAGGTACAGATGGGCCTTCCCGCTGATCTTGACACTCGCCTGGCGCCGGTGGATTTCCGCGTTGCCGCGCGCGAGCGTTCGGCCATCATCGCGCGCTTCAAGACGCTGGAGGATCACTGAGCATGGATGCCGTCCACGCCGATGCCACACGGCTTTCCGTCGACTCACTGGGCAAGTCGTTCGATGGTGTGCCGGTGCTTCACGATATTTCCCTGCATGCGCAGGCGGGAGAATTCATTTGTCTGCTGGGCCCCAGCGGTTGCGGCAAGACCACCTTGCTGCGGATCATCGCCGGTCTTGAGGATGCCTCCAGCGGCACGGTCCGGTTGGGCGGCCGCGACCTTGCCGGCGTGCCGGCGCGCGAACGTGGCTTCGGCATCGTGTTCCAGTCGTATTCGCTGTTCCCGACCATGACGGTGGCGCAGAACGTCGGCTACGGCATGCGCATCCGCGGTGCCAGTGGCCAGGCAGTGTCCAGTCGCGTGGATGAACTGCTTGGCATGACCGGTATGGCGGGCCATGCCGGCCGTTTGCCCTGGCAGTTATCCGGTGGCCAGCAGCAGCGCGTGGCCATGGCCCGCGCGCTGGCGGTGAATCCGTCGGTATTGCTGCTGGACGAACCGTTCTCGGCGCTCGATGCCCGCGTGCGCGTGCAGTTGCGCGGCGAAGTACATGCGTTGCAGCGGCGTCTGCGCGTCCCCACCTTGATGGTGACCCATGACCAGGAAGAGGCGCTGGTGCTGGCCGACCGCGTGGCATGCATGAATGAGGGGCGCATCGAGCAAGTCGGTACCCCGCGGGAGATCTACGCCCGGCCGCGCACGCGATTCGTCGCCAGCTTCATCGGCGCGTCCACCCTGCTCGATACCGCTTTCGTGCGCGGATACGCGCCTGCGTTGCTCGAGGGCCGGCCAAGCGGCGCCGAGAACGCCTTCGAGGCCTGCGTGCGGCCCGAGGACGTTCGGCTGGACGTGGATCCCTCGGGCGACGCACGCGTGGTGGATATACAGTTTTTAGGTTCCGTGGCGCGGGTCACGGCGCAGTGGCACGGCAAGCTGCTGCTGGTGGACATGCATCCTTCACGCACACCGGCGCCGGGCGACATGGCGAGCGTCTGGGTGGATCCTTCGCACTGCACATGGGTGACCACATGAGCGCGGCTGCCTGGTCGCTGGCACCGGTACGGCGCGAGCGCGCCTGGCGGCCGGTATTCATCGCATTGGCCACGCTACCGGTGTTGGGGCTCGCGGTATTCGTTGCGTGGCCGCTGGCGTTGATCGTGCTGCGCAGTTTCACCGGTGACGATCATGCGTGGACGTTCGCCCGCTACGCTACCTTGCTGGCGTCGCCGCGAGTGCTGCAAGCAGGCTGGCACAGCCTCGCCATGGGCGTCACGGTGACGGCCATCAGTGTGTCGGCGGGGTTCGTCGTGGCCTTCGCGCTGCACCGTTCGCGCCTGCGGGGCAAGGCCGCCATGCGCTTTGTCCTGCTGCTGCCGATCCTCTCGCCGTCGCTGGTGCAGGCACTGGGTATCATTTTCCTGCTGGGCCGCGCGGGGTTGGTACACCAGCTTACCGGCTGGAATATCGATCTTTACGGTTTCTGGGGGCTGGTCTTTGCCAACGCCTGCTATGGCCTGCCCCAGGTGGTGCTGATCGTGTCCTCGAGCCTGGAGCGCACCGACCGCCGCTACTACGACGGCGCCGAGGTACTGGGCGCTTCACGCTGGCGCCAGTTCCTGGACATCACCCTGCCGCAGTGCCGTTATGCGCTGGTGGCCGCGGCCTTCGTGGTTTTCACGGTTACCGTGACCGACTTCGGCAATGCCATCGTCATCGGTGGGCGCTACCGGGTACTGGCCACGGAAATCTATGCCGAGGTGGCCGGACAGCTGGACTTCGGCATGGGCGCGGCGATCGGCACGGTATTGCTGTTGCCGGCGGTGCTGTCGATTGCCGTTGAACGCGTGGTCGCGCGGCGTAGAGTGCGCACTGCCGATGGAGCGATGGTGGTGCAGCCACCCCGGAATCTTGCCCGCGACACCGCGTTGGGCCTGATGGCGTTCGCCGCTCTGCTGCCCATCCTTGCCACGACCGCCATCGTGGTCTACGCAAGCTTCGCCCGTCTTTGGCCGTACAAACTCGGGATGACCCTGGCCAACTACCATGTGAACCTCGCCGACGGCTTCGCGCCGATCGTGACCTCGCTTGAAGTTTCCCTGCTGGCGGCATTCGTGGGCACGGCGTTGTTGTTCAGCCTGGCCCTGGCCCAGCGGCGCATGCGCGGATCGCTTGCGGCGGCATGCAGCTTCCTGGCCCTGCTGCCGGCGGCGGTGCCGGGGCTGGTACTGGGCATCGGCTATCTGGTGGCCTTCAACGACGGGCCGTTGTCCGGCTGGCTGTACGGATCGATAGCCATTCTTGTGGCGTGCAATTTTTATCACTACCACGCGCAAGGGTATCTTGCGATGGTGTCGGGGCTGCGTAACGTACCAGCAGCTCTGGAGGAAGCCGTGGATTGCCTTGGCGCCGGTACCGTCCGACGTATTGGCGAGGTGGTGTTGCCATACGCGGCCCCCACTTTGGCATCGGTGTTCTTTTTTCTTTTCATGCGCTCGATGGTGACTTTGTCGGGCGTGGTATTCCTGGTGACGCCTGCGCTGAATCTGGCGGCGGTGGCAGTAATGCAGCTGGACATGAATGGTTCGGTGTCACAGGCGGCGGCGTACGCCACCTGTGTGATGGTAGTGACGGGCCTGGCGGTGGCGGCGATGCGCCTGGCCGCGGCACGCGCCTCGATGATGGTCAAAAGGAGTCGACATGTGGCATGAAGATCGCTACCGCCTGATCCGCGGCATGCTGAAGGTAAACGGGCATGTTTCGGTGGAACGCATCGTGGCGGAACTGGACGTATCGCGCGAAACCGTACGCCGTGACCTGGTGGAACTGGAAGCGTTGGGTGACATCCGCCGCGTGCACGGTGGCGCGGTACTGGTGGAAGACGGCGAGCCGCCGATCGATGTGCGCGCGGAAACCCGCGTGCGCGAGAAGCGCGCCATCGCGCGCAGGGTGGCCACCCTGGTCGAACATGGCCAGACCCTCTTCATGGACGCCGGCAGTACTACCTCGTTGATCGCCGAGGCCTTGTCCGCACACATGGGACTGACCGTGATCACCAACTCCGTGGATGCGGCGCGGCGCCTGGCAGGTTCCGGCGATGCCCCGGGCCGCAATCGCGTGCACCTGCTCGGCGGTGAATTCGGCGCCGCGGTAGGCCATACCTATGGGGCGGCGTGTGTCGCCGAGATATCACGCTTCCAGCCAGACCTGGCCATCCTGTCGCCCGTGGGCGTGGATGCCACCACCGGGGCTACCAGTTTCCTCGGTGAGGAAGCGGAAGTCGCCCGCGCCATGGCCACCCACGCAAAGCAGGTATTGATAGCAGCCGATTACGCCAAGATCGGCGTGCGCAGCCGCATCGGCTACTGCATGCCCAAGGATATCGACGTGCTGGTAACCAACCGCCGGGCCGGCAAGGCCGCGGGGATGGCCGCCGTGGCAAAAGCGGTAGGGAGCGTGGAACTGGCATGAGCCTGCGCGCCGCCATCGCCGGTCGCGTGCATGCCTTCGATGGCCTGCGCTCGGTGCTGGCAAAGGCAAGTCCCCTGCGTTCGGGCGATGTGTTGGCCGGTGTGGCGGCAACCGATGAACTCGAGCGCATGGCCGCACGCATCGTCCTGGCCGATGTGCCACTGGCACGCTTCCTGGAGGACGCCCTCGTTCCCTACGAGGACGACGAAGTCACACGGTTGATCATCGACGGGCACGACAGCGTTGCATTCGCACCGGTGTCGCACCTGACCGTCGGCGAATTTCGTGAGTGGCTGCTCCAGGCCGATGGCGACGCACTCACTGCCGTGTCGTCAGGGCTTACCCCGGAGATGGTTGCCGCGGCGAGCAAACTGATGCGTAACCAGGAACTGATCCAGGTAGCCAGCCGCCGCCGCGTGGTCACGGCGTTTCGCAACACCCTGGGCCTGCCCGGCCACATGTCCACGCGCCTGCAGCCGAACCATCCCACCGACAGCATCGCCGGCATCGCCGCCTCCATGATCGATGGCCTGATGTACGGCAGCGGCGACGCGGTGATCGGTATCAATCCGGCGGGGGATTCGCTTTCTACCGTTGTCGGCACGCTGGCCATGCTCGATGAGTTCCGCCAGCGATACAACGTACCCACGCAGTCGTGCGTGCTCACCCATGCCACCAACACCTTGCGCGCGATCGAGCGCGGGGCGCCAGTGGACCTTGTCTTCCAGTCGATCGCAGGCACGGAGGCCGCCAATGATAGCTTCGGCATATCGCTGGCGCTGCTCGACGAAGCCCATGATGCGGGCAGGTCGCTCCAACGCGGTAGCGTGGGGCAAAACCTCATGTACTTCGAGACGGGGCAGGGCAGTGCGCTGTCGGCCAACGCACACCACGGCATGGACCAGCAGACCTGCGAGGCCCGCGCCTATGCCGTGGCGCGCAGGTACCAGCCGTTGCTGGTCAATACCGTGGTGGGTTTCATCGGCCCCGAATACCTTTATGACGGCAAGCAGATCATCCGCGCCGGCCTCGAGGACCACTTCTGCGCCAAGTTGCTGGGACTGCCGATGGGCTGTGACATCTGCTACACCAACCACGCCGAGGCCGATCAGGACGACATGGATACCCTGCTCACCCTGCTTGGTGTGGCGGGGGTGAATTTCATCATGGGCGTGCCCGGCGCCGACGACGTGATGCTCAATTACCAGAGCACCTCGTTCCACGATGCTCTTTACGTGCGCGACGTGCTGGGCCTGAAAGCCGCGCCGGAATTCCAGGCATGGCTGGACACCATGGGCATCGGCACCGACCGGCGCCTGCCCGACGATGGCGGCCGCCATCGACTCCTCGACGATGCGCAACGCTGGATAGCCCATGACTGATCGCACCATCCCCCGGCCGTGGCAACTGCTGCGCGAACTCACGCCAGCCCGTATCGGCACGGGGCGTGTCGGCACGTCGGTGTCCACCGCCGATTCATTGGCCTTCGGTGTGGACTGCGCCCGCGCACGCGACGCAGTGCATTTGCCGTTCGACGCCCAGGGCATGGCCGACGCGCTTGCCGAACGTGGCCAGCATGCGTTGGTCGTGCGAAGCGCGGCGGCCGATCGCCGCGAATACCTGTTGCGCCCCGATCTGGGTCGATGCCTGGATGATGCCGGGCGCCAATGGCTGGAGTCGAAGGCCCGGTCGTGCGACGTGGCTTTCATGATCGCCGATGGTCTTTCCGCGCTTGCCACTGAACATGCTCTGCCGTTGCTCGATGTCTTGCGGCCTCGTCTGGCCGGCCTTACCGTCGGGCCCACCGTGATAGCCACGCAGGCACGCGTTGCATTAGGCGACGAAGTGGGCCAGCTGTTGCAGGCACGGCTGGTGGTGGTGCTGATCGGCGAACGTCCGGGGCTGTCGTCGCCCGATAGCCTGGCGGCCTATCTCACCTATGCGCCGCGCGTGGGCCGTACCGATGCCGAGCGCAATTGCGTGTCCAACATCAGGCCGGCAGGGCTTGGTTATGCCAGTGCAGCGGCAACACTGGGTTATCTCATTACCCAGTCACTCGCGCGTGGCATCAGCGGCATCGCGCTAAAGGACGATAGCGACACGCCGCCGGGGTTGCCCGGTGCGTAGACTGGCATCTTTTGCCCGACCGGGTTACGGTCACGGTGGTATGTGCACTCTCTTATACGGGAATAACGCATGACGACACGACGCGAGGTGCTCAAATGGAGCGCCATGGGTAGCCTTGCCGCGGCCATGGCGCCGCCACTGGCCCTTGCGGCCGCCTCGCCGCCAGCTTCGGGCTTCGTCAGCCGGCGCCCGGCCAAGGCCGATCGCTGCTTTACGTCAGTAGCCGTAGAGACGGCCATCGCCGCCACGAAAAAGCGCATCGGCGATCCGGAGCTGGCGTGGCTGTTCGAGAACTGCCTGCCCAATAGCCTGGACACCACGGTGAAGCTGGGAACGGTGGACGGCAAACCCGATACCTTCGTGATCACCGGCGACATCGACGCCATGTGGCTTCGCGATTCGTCGGCGCAGGTCTGGCCTTACCTGGCCTTCCTTAAGCAGGACAAGCCGCTGGCGCTCCTGGTGCAGGGCGTGATCCATCGCCAGGCACGCTGCATCCTGCTTGATCCTTACGCCAATGCCTTCCTGCACGATCCATCCTCCAAGCCATTGACGTGGAGCGGCTCGGACATCACCACGATGAAGCCTGGCGTTGGCGAGCGGAAGTACGAGCTCGATTCGCTGTGTTACCCCATACGCCTGGCGCACGGCTACTGGAAGGCCACGGGCGATGCCACGCCATTTGACGCTACGTGGCTCAAAGCCATGAAGCTTGCCGTGGCCACCATGCGCGAGCAGCAGCGCAAGCATGGTCCTGGTCCATATACATTCCAGCGCCCCTCGCCGATAAGCACCGAATCGGTACCGCTGAGCGGTTATGGCAATCCATCGCGCCCGGTGGGCCTGATCCACTCGATGTTCCGCCCATCCGACGACGCATGCATCCTGCCGTACCTCATTCCGTCGAACCTGTTTGCCGTGGCGAGCCTGCGGCAGCTGGCCGAGATGGCCAATGCCGTGGCGCACGACGCGGCCTTCGCCAATGAATGCAAGTCGCTGGCCGATGAGGTAGACCGCGCGCTTGCGGCGTATGGCACCATGCAGACATCCACCGGCAAGGTCTGGGCCTATGAAGTGGACGGTTACGGCAACCAGTTGTTCATGGATGACGCCAACGCGCCGGGCTTGCTGAGCCTGGCCTATCTTGGTTGTTGCAGGCAGGACGATCCGCTTTACCAGGCCACGCGCAAGCGTGCGTGGAGCGAAGACAACCCGTATTTCTTCAAGGGCACCGCCGCCAGCGGCATTGGCGGCCCACACCAGGGCATGCGTCTGATCTGGCCGATGTCGATCATCGTGAAGGCGTTGTCCAGCAGCGACGACGGCGAGATCCGCCAGTGCCTGCAATGGCTCAAGACCACCCATGCCGGCATGGGTTTCATGCATGAATCCTTCGACCAGGACAATCCCGCCAAATACACGCGCGCGTGGTTTGCCTGGGCAAATACCCTGTTCGGGGAATTGATCCTCAAAGTGGCCCGCGAGCGCCCCGCGCTGCTGGCCTGAACCTTTCCACGGAGTACAAAATAGCCATGAGTTCCCGTCGCTCGTTCCTGAAGACCTCCCTGCTGGCCGGTGCCGTTGGCCTTGCCGGCATGCCGCGCTGGCGTGCCGATGCCCTGGCCGCGCTTGGTGCCGGTGGCAAGGCGCCACGGCAGTTCACGCGCCACGTTGACGTCTTCATCGGCACCGGTGGCCATGGTCATACGTATCCCGGCGCCACGGTGCCGTTCGGCATGGTGCAATTGAGTCCGGATACCTATAACGCGCTATGGGACCAGTGCTCGGGTTACCACCAGGACGACGGCTCGATCATGGGCTTCTCGCATACCCACCTCACCGGCACCGGTTGCGGCGACCTGCTCGACTTCCTGGTGATGCCCAATGTCGGTGAAGTGAAGACGGAGCCGGGTAACCCCGACCATCGCATCACGCGTTATACCTCGCGTTTCGACACACCGCGGCCTGCCGGGGCAGAACCCGACGCGGTATCGCCGACCGGTGGCCCCAAGGGCTACCGCGCCGCGTTCACCCATGCCGATGAAAGTGCGGAGCCGGGCTACTACCGGGTACTGCTGCGTGACCGCGCGGTGACCGCCGAGCTCACCGCCACCGCACGCGTGGGTGTGCATCGCTACACCTTCGCCAATGCCGGGGACAGCCACATCCTGGTCGATCTTTTCCATGCCATGCAGGACAACCCGTCCACACCGCCACCGGTAACCTCGGCGGACCTTGCCGTGGTGGGCAGCGACACCTTGACGGGTGGGCGCATCGTGCAGAGCTGGGCCAAGGGCCGGCACGTTTACTTCGCGCTGAAATTCTCCCGTCCGTTCGATCGTTGCGAGGTGTTCGTCGACGATGCCGCCGGCAGTGCGGTGAAGACGGCGCACGGCAAGAAGATCAAATGCGCCGCGCACTTCAAGGCCAGGGCAGGGGAGCAGATCCTGGTGAAGGTGGGCCTGTCGGCGGTAAGCGCGGAGGGCGCCCTTGCCAATCTCAATGCCGAAATGCCCGGGTGGGATTTCGACGGCACGCGGGAAGCGGCGAGCATGGCCTGGGAGCGTGAGCTGTCGCGCCTGAAGATCGACGCTATCAGCGAACGCCACCAGCGCATCTTCTACACCGCGCTGTACCACAGCCTGATCGCGCCTACCCTGTTCGGCGACGTCAACGGTAAGTACCGCGGCATGGACCTGCAGATCCACCAGTTGCCTGCCGGCGCGCAGACGTACACCGAATACTCACTGTGGGACACCTACCGCGCGCTGCATCCCTTGTTCACCCTGGTACAGCCGCACCGCGTGCCCGACCTGTGCAACGACCTGATCCGGATGGCGGCGCAGAGTCCGGCCGGTCCTCCCGTGTGGCCGCTCTATGCCCGCGAGACGGGCACGATGACCGGTTATCACTCCGCTCCCGTGCTGGCCGAAGCCCACGCCAAGGGCTTCAAGGGCATCGATTTCGCCGCGGCCTGGCCCTCGTTCCGCAAGCGCGCGATGGATGATGACTACCGTGGCCTGAAGTTCTACCGCGACCTGGGTTTCATCCCTGCGGACAAGATCGATGAGTCGGTCAGCAAGACGCTCGAATATGCCTACGACGACTGGGCCATGGCGGAACTTGCCCATGCCGTGGGCAAGGAAGACGAGCGAACGGCATTGATGAAGCGCTCGCGCAACTATCGGCACGTGTTCGACAAGTCGAAAACCTTCGTGCGGCCTAAGCTCGCCGATGGCAGCTGGGCCGAACCCTTTGATCCGCGTGGCATGGGCCATTCGAAGAAGTGGCGCGACTTCACCGAGTCCAATGCGTGGCAGGCGACCTTCCTGAACCAGCACGACCTGCACGCCTATATCGAGGATTTCGGTGGCGATGAGGCCTTCGCGGCCAAGCTCGACGCCTTGTTCAATAGCAGTCCGGACCTCCCCGCCGACGCGCCGCCCGATATCGCCGGCATGGTGGGTCAGTACGCGCATGGCAACGAGCCCAGCCACCATGTGGCCTGGCTTTACGCCTATGCCGGCCAGCCCTGGAAAACACAACACCGCGTGCGCTGGCTGCTGGACAACATGTACGACGACAAGCCCGATGGCGAGGCCGGCAACGACGACTGCGGCCAGGTGTCGGCCTGGTACTTGCTGTCGTCGCTCGGCCTGTACGCGGTAGATCCGGTAAGTGCCAACTATGTGCTGGGCAGTCCCCTGGTTCACCGCGCCGAAGTGGAGCTGGCCCAGGGCAAGAAGCTGGTGGTGGAAGCGAAGGGAAATTCGGCGCAGAACGTATACGTGCAGTCGGTGACCTGGAACGGTAAACCGCATGATCGCAACTGGATCAGCCACGCCGAGATTGCTGCCGGTGGCAGCCTGGTCTTCACACTCGGCCCGAAGCCCAACAAGGCTTTCGGCTCGGCGCCGGCATCCCGTCCGCCGTCCATGAAGCTGGAAGGTTAGACGTCTTTGCTGCATTGCCGAGGGATTTGCTAAGGTAGCCTGCCGCGCCGCGGGTGATGCCCAGGAGGCGCTGCTTGGCAAGGCTCTGCGCGCTGTTGGCGTTCTTGCTGCTATTGGGCTCGTGCTCCGCGCACGGGCCCTCTTCGCAGCTGCTCAACGTTTCCTACGACCCCACGCGTGAGCTGTTCCGCGACATCGATGCCGCCTTCGCCCGCGACTGGCGGGAGAAGGCGGGCAAGGGGATCACCGTGGGTATGTCCCACGGTGGCTCCGGCAAGCAGGCGCGGTCGGTGGCCGAAGGCCTGCCTGCCGATGTGGTTACCCTGGCGCTGGCCTACGACGTGGACATGCTGGCCGACAGCGGGCTGGTGGCGAAAGATTGGCAAAAGCGCTTTCCGGACAATGCCGCGCCATACACGTCCACCATCGTTTTCGTGGTGCGCAAGGGAAACCCCAGGCAGATCCACGACTGGCCCGATCTCATTCGCCCCGGCGTCAGCGTGATCACGCCCAACCCGCGCACCTCCGGTGGCGCGCGCTGGAACTTCCTGGCTGCCTGGGGGTATGCGCGGCGCCTTCCGGGCGGCAGCGAAGACAGCGCCCGCGATTACATGGCCGAGCTCTTCCGCCACGTGCCGGTGCTTGATACCGGTGCGCGCGGCGCCACCAACACTTTTGCCAAGCGCGGCATCGGCGACGTACTGATTGCCTGGGAAAGCGAAGCGTTGCTGGCGCGCCAGAGCATCGGTGCCGACAAGATCCAGATCGTCATTCCGTCGGTGTCGATCCTGGCCGAGCCGCCGGTGGCGGTGGTGGACGCGAACGTGGACATCCACGGCACGCGCAAGGCCGCCGAGGCTTACCTGGCATTCCTGTATTCCCCTGAAGGGCAGGAGATTGGTGCAAGGCACTTCTACCGGCCGCGCCTGCCTGAGGTCATGGCGCGTTACAAAGATGAATTTCCCCCTGTGAACACGTTCACCATCGTCGATATCGCAGGCAACTGGCAGGTCGCTCAAAAGAAATTTTTCGCCGATGGCGGCTTGTTCGACCAGGTCGGCCCCGGTCGCGGGAATAAGCCATGAAGCGGCGCGTGCTTCCCGGCTTTGGCCTGTCGCTGGGTTACGTGATGGCATGGCTTGGGCTGATCGTAATGCTGCCGCTGGCGGCACTGGTGTTCAAATCCAGCACGTTGGCGCCTTCGGGATGGTGGGCGCTGCTTTCCGCGCCACGCACCCTCGCAGCGCTCCGCCTGAGCTTCGGCGGCGCCGTACTTGCCGCAGCGGTGAACGTGTTGGCCGGATTGCTGGTGGCATGGGTGCTGGTGCGGCACAGGTTTCCCGGACGGCGCGTGTTCGATGCGTTGGTGGACCTGCCCTTTGCCTTGCCCACGGCGGTGGCCGGCATCGCCCTGACGGCGATCTATGCCCCTGAAGGCTGGCTGGGGCGTTACCTGGAGCCCATGGGCATCAAGGTGGCCTATACGCCCACCGGCGTGGTGATGGCGATGATATTCGTCGGCTTCCCGTTTGTCGTGCGCACCTTGCAACCGGTGCTCGAATCGATGGAACGCGAGGTCGAGGAAGCCGCCGCAAGCCTGGGTGCCACGCGCTGGCAGGTGTTCTTCCGCGTGGTGTTGCCGCTGCTGCTGCCGACACTATTGACCGGCTTCGGCCTGGCCCTGGCCCGGGCAGTGGGCGAGTACGGCTCGGTGATCTTCATTGCCGGGAATATTCCCAGGGTATCGGAAATCACGCCGCTCCTGATCGTGGAGAAGCTCGAGGAATTCAACTATGCGGGCGCTGCGGCGTTGGGGGTAACGATGCTTCTGTTGTCGCTGCTGCTGCTGTTGCTGGTATCGCTGCTGCAGCGGGCGAGCCGCCGCTGGGAGCTGCCACGATGATCACCCGGGCATCGATAGTGCGCGTGTTGATGATCCTGGTGACCCTGGCCGTGCTCACGGTGTTCCTGCTGCTGCCGCTGGCAGTCGTGTTTTCCGAGGCGCTGGACCAGGGCCTGCGTGCCTTCATCCAGGTATTCCACCAGGCTGAGGCCCGATCGGCGATCTGGCTTACCTTGCTGGTGGCGGCGATCGCGGTGCCGGTGAACATGGTGTTCGGCGTGGCGGCAGCATGGCTGATGGCGCGCTTCGAATTCCGCGGCAAGGCCTTGCTGGGCGCCTTCATCGACCTGCCGTTTTCGGTGTCGCCAGTGATATCGGGCATGGCGTTCGTATTGCTGTTCGGTGCGCAGGGCTGGTTCGGTCCATGGCTGATCGAGCGGAACCTTGCGGTTATCTTCGCCGTGCCGGGACTGGTGCTGGTGACGGTGTTCATCACCTTGCCCTTCATCGCGCGCGAACTCATCCCGCTGATGCAGGCGCAGGGTAGCGAGGAAGAAGAGGCGGCACGGGTGCTGGGCGCCGGTAGCTGGCAGATGTTCTTCCGTGTCACCTTGCCCAACATCCGCTGGGCCTTGCTGTATGGCGTATTGCTTTGCAACGCCCGCGCCATGGGTGAATTCGGCGCAGTGTCGGTGGTGTCGGGCCACATCCGCAACCTCACCACCACCGTGCCGCTGGAAGTGGAGATGCGTTATAACGAATACGACTACGTGGGCGCATTCGCCATAGCCTCGTTGCTGGCCTTGCTCGCGGTGTTGACGCTTGCGTTCAAGGCGCTGATGGAATGGCGCTATCGCCACGAACTGGCATCGGGAGGGATCCACCGATGACGCTGTCCATCCAATCCATCGGGCGGCGCTTCGGCGACGCGGTGGCGCTGGCCCAGGTGAGCCTTGACGTAAGGCCGGGCGAGTTCGTCGCCTTGCTGGGGCCCTCAGGTTCGGGCAAAACCACCCTGTTGCGTATTCTTGCCGGCCTGGACTATCCGGACGTCGGCAAGGTATCGCTCGATGGCGTTGATTTTCTTGCAGCCGATGCCCGCAAGCGTCGTGTGGGCCTGGTGTTCCAGCACTACGCCCTGTTCCGGCACATGACGGTGGCCGAGAACATCGCCTTCGGATTGCGTGTACGGCCGTGGCGGCAGCGGCCTCGTCGGGCGGACATCACCTCGCGCGTATCGGAGCTCCTTTCACGCGTGCGACTGGACGGGTTCGGTAGTCGCTATCCCACACAGCTATCGGGCGGCCAGCGCCAACGCGTGGCGCTGGCCCGCGCCCTGGCGGTGCAGCCACAGCTGTTGTTGCTCGATGAGCCCTTCGGCGCCCTCGATGCCCAGGTCCGCACGGGCCTGCGCCGCTGGCTGCGCGAGCTGCAGGAAGAGCTCAACCTCACCACCTTGCTGGTAACGCATGACCAGGAAGAAGCCCTCGAACTGGCCGATCGCATCGCGGTAATGAACAACGGCGTGATCGAGCAGGTCGGTACGCCGGAGGAAGTTTATTTCGAGCCTGCCACGCCATTCGTGTGTGAATTCATCGGGCGGGTGAACCGGATTGCGATGCGACGCGACACCGGCGGGCTCGGTGCAGGGGGCTGGGTACCCCGCGGCGAGCCGTGGCACGGCCATTATCCCCACGCCACCGCGTACATCAGGCCCGAGCACCTGGAAATCGGCGCGACGGATGCACCCTGGCGGGGCCAGATAAGGCATGTGTACCTTGCCGGCAGCATCGCGCACCTCGACCTGGACATAACAGGCGTCGGTGCTCTGGAAGCGGACGTTGCCAGCGAGGATCTGGCGCGGCGGAACCTTGCCGTGGGCGCGCAGGTAAGCGTGACGCCTGCACGCGCGGTGCTCTTCGCCGGTGAGAGCGCCCGGTGGTCGTGGCAGGCGGGCGCCGGCACATAAGGCGGCCGGCGCCGATTTTGTTACTTCGGCTTGCGGAACTTGAAGACGAACTGGTCGGTGTGGCCCCTGATGGTCTCGTCGAACACTTTCTTGTCGTGTGTGTCGGCGGGGTTGGCCAGCACCTGGGATTTTCCTTCAAGGGTGAATCCGGCGGCCTTGGCCTGTTCGAGCACCAGCGCAGGGTCGATGCGGTGCAAGGTGGTGGTGGCGCTGTCGCCGCTGCCCGCCTGCGCGGCATGGTCGATCACGATGAACACGCCGCCGGGCTTGAGGGCCTTGAAGACTGCCTTGTCCATGGCCAGGGCCTGGTCCTTGCCGAAGTAACCGGTGATGTCGTGATAGTTGTCACTGGTCCAGGCCACGTCGAGCGGTTTGTCGGTGGCGATACCGGCCGCCGGCACGGTAACCACGCTTACATTGGAAAAATTCTTTTCGGCGGCAAGAGCGGTGACCTTGTCCGTGGCCTTGGGGTTCTTCTGGACGAATTCGGAGGGGACCACGGCATAGACATGGCCGCTGGCCCCCACCACGCCGCTGAAAATGCGCGTAAAGTAACCGCCACCGGGCATGATGTCGGCCACGGTATTGCCCGGCTTGATGCCGGCGAAGGCGACGAGTTCCGCCGGATGGCGGGCAGCGTCACGCGCGGTGTCTTCTGCCGGGCGTGCTGAGGATTGCACGGCAGTAGATACATAGGCGGGTGGCGCGGCGGCGTAGGCGGCGGGAACCGCAAGCGTCAACGCGGCAAGCAGGGCTTTTGTCTTCATCGATGGTTCCTCGTGGGGTGGGAACGGCCGAGCGCATCATGCGCGCGATCCGCCCGCCCATGCAATGAAACCGGTCCTGGCCGGTTCTGCTTACACGGCTTACCGCAAAGGCATCCCCATGGCTCAAAATCCTCGAGATACGAATTCCATCATCAGCCAGCTGGCCCGGAACAAGGGCGCCGCGGGGCTGATAGCCGCGGTTGTGGCCGTGGTCCTGCTGCTGTTTGCCTGGACGGGTGGATGGTTCGGCGGCCGCCTGGGGCCGGGCAAGGTTGCCGACGCGCTGCAGGTTCACGACGGCCTGCACGACGGCTTCCGCCGGGCCCACGCCAAGGGCTACTGTTTCACCGGACATTTCGACGGCAACGGGCAGGGAACGCGGCTTTCCGTGGCCAATGTGTTCGCGCAAGGGCAGTCCAGCGTGATCGGGCGCTTCTCCACCGGTGGTGGCATGCCCGATTCACCCGATGGCCGCCTGGTGTTCCGCGCCATCGCGTTGTCGATCACCGCCCCCAACGGCGAGGTCTGGCGCACGGCAATGGATTCCACGGCCATATTTCCCGTGGCCACGCCGCAGGCATTCATGCAGTTCCTGAAGGCAACCTCGCCCGGCGCGGACGGCAAGCCGGACCCGGCCAAGGTGGGACCGTACATGGCGGCCCATCCGGAGACAGTGGCCTTCATCAATTACCTGAAGGAACAGCCGCTGGCGTCGAGCTTCGTCAATACGCGCTACTACTCGATCAATGCGTTCCGTTTCATCGGCGGCGATGGCACCACCCGCTTGGTCAGGTGGTCACTGGATCCCACCGCCACGCCGGAATGGATGGAGAAGGACAAGCTCGCTGGCATGCCCCATGATTTTCTTTTCGACGACCTCATCAAGCGTGCGGCCGCGGGGCCTCTCATCTGGGACATGTCGATCCAGCTGGCGGCGCCCGGCGACAAGACCGACGACGCTACCGTGCAGTGGCCTGAAGATCGTGAATCGGTAAAGGTCGGTCGATTGACCATCGACCATCTCATTACCGAGGACGACGGCCCCTGCCGCGACATCAACTTCGACCCGTTGGCGCTGCCTACTGGCATCAGGGGCTCGGACGATCCGCTGCTGGCGGTACGCTCGGCCGTGTATTCATCCTCGTTCCGCCGCCGTGCCGCGGAAGGCCCGCATCCGAGTTTCGCCAAGGAGCCTCGTCATGACTGAACGCTTCTGGCTTCCCGCGCGTATCCTGCACTGGCTGATGGCGGTGCTGGTGATCGCGATGCTGTTCATCGGTGCCGGCATGGTGTCGACGGTCAGCCGTACCCACGAATGGCTCTTCGCCATCCACAAGCCGCTTGGCTTCACCATCTTCGTGCTGGTGATCATCCGGCTCATCGTGCGCCTGGTGCATAAGCCACCGCCGATGCCCGAGGACATGCCGGGCTGGATGCGCCACGCGGCCACGCTGTCGCACTGGCTGCTGTATGCGTTGATGTTCTTCCTACCGCTGTTGGGCTGGTCGACGCTATCGGCGGCGGGGTATCCGATCCAGCTCGCGCCTCATGTGCACCTGCCGCCGATCGCACCACACAACCTGGCGCTCTACACCTTCCTGCGCGATGCGCACGGTTTTGGTGCCTACCTGCTGTTCTTCACTTACCTGACCCACCTGGGGGCGGCATTGTTCCACCACCTGGTGCGCAAGGATGGTGTGCTGGCCAGCATGTTGTTCGGCAAGGATCCGGCGGGTTAGGCGTTGCCGAAGCGCCCGGCGGCGATGAGGCTGTTGATCTTGTCGTCGCCGAACCCCTGGCGGTACTTTCCGCCGCGCACCGTCCGCCTGCGCTGTAACATTTTTTAATAGTCGCGAACGTCCACCAGCAGCAGCCACCTCGCCGAGTTCTCCGCCTGTGGCCAATCCTTCGATGACAAGGCGGCGACACCCGCAGCCCAGGGCTGGTTGTCCAGCGTAGCCAGGGCGCGTTCGTTGCCATCGGTATCGCGGGCGTGGAACAGGTTCACCCAGTGCAGTTCCGAGGTGAGGGATTGCGCGCGCAACGCCGCAAGCACGGCATCGCGCACATTTGCTGGAATATCCGCCACGCCGCGCAAGCCCGGCTTGCCAGCGAACACGTCCCAGGTGTTCAGGCCGCTGTCGAAGGCGCTGACATCGAGCTTGCGATCGTCGGTGACGTACCAGCAGGCGGCGAGCAGCGGATACAGCGCCTGTCGCTCGAAATCGTCCAGCGCATCGCGGCAGCCTCGCTCGCCGTAACCTGGGTAGGAGAGCTCGATGGTGCGTTCCTCGGCCGCCACCACGTCGATGTCCAGGTGACCTGGTTCATCGCCGCGGCCGGCGTGCCAGGTGGCGCGGATGGCCGGGAAATCGCCATCGGTCACCAGCCAGTCTTCTTCGTCGTCTTCCAGTTCCACGTCGTGGCTGGCAAACATCTCCCGCAGGCGCGAGGCCAGGGCTGGTCCATTCATGGCGGCTCCTTTCAAGGGCTGGTCGGGGTAGTGGCGTTGTCATCATCGGGTGCGGTGACGGTATAACCGCGCTTGCGCAACTCCGCGAGAGAGCCATTGGGATCGATGAGGTCTTCCATCGGCAGCATGGCGAAGCTCTGCCGGTGGTTGGTCATGGCCTGGATGGCGTAGGACAACCACAACGTGCGCAGCCTGGTAAGCATGTCGCTGATACCCAGCCGCTTGGCGATGCCGGCCTCGGCTACGGTGTTCAGGCAGATGTCCCAGCGATCCTGCACCAGGTATTTGCGCAGGGCCGGCACGTCGCCGGTGGCCCACGCGTTGGCGCGCACGGTAAGCGTGCCCAGCCGCTTGTCGATGTTGTCCAGCGTCTGGTGGAAGCATCTGACGTCGTCGAGGGTAGAGGCCTTGAACTGTTTGACGGCCGCACGTGGCTCGGCGATCTCCACCTCGTACTGCACCGGCTGCAGCTCTACGCCGTGGGTCCTGGCCAGGTCGTCGACGGTGCCGGCGATATTGGTTTTCTGGCGCAGGCCGATGCCTTTGACCGCTTCGTTGTAAAGCTTCAGCGCCGCAAAAATCGGACGGTAATTCTCGATCTTCTTGTTCTTGCCGATGTACTGGTCCTTCAGCTTCAGCCACAGGGCGTAATCGTCGGGCGGAACGGCGTCTTTCAGGTTGCCGTCGTCGGGCTGGTCGCGGGCATTGATCAGCGTGGGCAGCAACATCAGCTTGCCGAACCAGCCCACCTTGGGCTTGAGCGACATCGACGGCGGCTGCAGCACCACTTGCGAATTGGCCACGGCGTTCTCGACGTCGGCCGAGTGCCACTGGATGTCCCGGGGCAGGGGCGCCACCAGTCCCAGGATCCACATGGTGTGCTGGTTCTTGGTGACCTTCCACAGGCCGGGGCCTGGCTGCTGGCCCTGGACGGTGATGGCTTCCAGGTTGACCGCCTGCTGGGGATGGTCCTGGGCCATGGCCGGCAAGGCCAGGCAGAGGGTGAGCAGGGCGATGGATCGAAGGCGCATGGTGCGGTCCGGCGGCAAGACCCTTCGATTGATACCACGAAACGGTGTCAACCGGTCGCGAGCGGCGCGGCGCCGGTAGCAGGGTACTGGTATCGCAGCGCGCTGGCCGTATCCGGTAAGATCATCCGGCACCCCTTGCCGTAGGTACATATAACGGCTCGGAAGATTAACCAACAAAGGGAATTGAGAATGCGTTTGCTGATCGCCTTGCTTCTGCCATGGCTGACGTTCTTCACCATCGGCAGGCCGATCGCCGGGCTGGTTTGCCTGATTCTCCAGATCACCCTGATTGGCTGGTTGCCCGCGGCTTTCTGGGCCGTGTATGCCCTGGGTCAATACAAGACCGACAAGAAGATCGAGAAGGCGTTCGCCCAGCGAACCTGACCGCCGTCATCGAAATCATGGCGAAAGATCCACGCGGCGGTGCGGGGCAGGCTCGCACCGTCGCGAGTTCGATACTGCCCGTTAGGCAACCTAGGGGTTGCATTCAGAGTAGGTAACGCGGTATAGGTATATGCAACCAGGAGGTGGCATATGGCTGAAGATACCGATCGCATCGAACGACAGATTCTTCTCAAGGCCTCGCGTTCGCGGGTGTGGCAGGCGCTGGTCCAGCCAAAGGCCTTCGGCCAGTGGTTCGGCGTCGTGTTTCAGGATGAGTCATTCGCTGAGGGCGAGCATGCCAGGGGGCGCATAACTTACCCGGGTTATGAACACTTGCAGTTCGATTTCCTCGTCGCCTGCATTGAGCCGGAATGTCGTTTCAGCTTCCATTGGCACCCTTACGCTGTGGACCCGAACAAGAACTACGACGACGAGCCCACCACGCTTGTGATGTTTGAGCTGGAGGAAGCTTCGGGCGGAACCCTGCTACGCGTGGTGGAGTCGGGATTCGATGCCATTCCCGCCGAACGGCGTGCCGAGGCATTCCGCATGAACAGCCAGGGATGGGATGAGCAGATGGAAAACATCCAGCGCCATGTCGCCACGCACTAAGCCGCCCTTGCAAGGCAGCCTGCAACGTTCCGCACCGGTCTTTGCCGCGTTGGGCGACGAGGCCAGGTTGCGGTTGGTGGCGTTGCTGTGCGCCGGCGGTGCCATGTCCATCGCCCAGCTCACCGAAGGCTCGCAGATCACCCGCCAGGGCGTGACCAAGCACTTGCTGGTGCTGGCCGATGCAGGCCTCGTCAATGACGTGAAGATCGGGCGCGAACGCATGTGGGAATTCGCGCCTTCCCGCCTGGAGGAAGCACGCCGTTCGCTCGATCACGTCGCCCGGCAGTGGGACGACGCTTTATTAAGCCTGAAGCGAATGGTCGAAACCTGATCGTGCATCTGAAAAAAAGCAGCCCTTCCGCGCGCGCAAGGGGGACAGGCGCGGAAGGGCCGGGGGAAACACTTCAAAGCTGGATGGTTAGAAGTCGTACGTCACGCCAAGGCGGAAGTAACGCGGCGTCTGGTAGCTGATCACTCGCTGGTAGCTGTCCTTGACCGTGGTGGTGGTGCCATACACCGGGTCGATCTGGTTGGCGCGCTGCTGGTTGAGCACGTTGAACACCGTGGCGTTGAACGCCAGCTTCTTGCCCGCCCATTCCGGGCGGTATTCAGCCGTCAGGTCAATATTCTCCTGCCACGGATTGCGACCCTTGTCGCCCGGGCGCGTCGGCTGGCCGTCGCAGTAGTGGTAGTAGCTGCCATAACCGGACGGATCGTTCTGCGCCGTGCCGTACAGCCCAAGGCATTCGCGCGGCGTTCCCGAGGCCACCGTGACGTTGGCTGAGAGCATCCACTCCGCGGCCACCTGGTATGAACCGTAGAACTTGATCACGTGCTTGCGATCGTTGGCGAGGTACCCGTTGGCGTATTCCATCAGCGTCTCGTAATCCCAGTCGCGCGAGGCGGATACGCTGCCCTGGCCGACGTCCGTGCGCACCTGGCCCTCGGTATTGCCGTAGCTGCGCGAATACAGGTAGTCGATCTTCGCACCCCAGGTGCCGTCGAACGGATGCGACAGGTAGGTATCAAGGCCGTAGTAATTGCGCTTGAGGTGGCTGAAGCCGAAGTCCTTGTTGGTGACGGTGACGTTGGTGTAACCGCCGTCGGCGGACTTGAGCTGGTAGACGTTGGCGCGGCCAGGATTGGAAAGATAGCAACTGCCAATGGTGACGTTGGCCAGGTCCGCCCCCTGGGCTTCCGCGGCGCGGCTGATCGCGCCGTTGTCGCACACGTCGTCCAGCGCGTTGTTCAGATGCCGCACTGTCGCCTTCATGCCCCACACGTAGGCGTCGTTCAATTGCTTGTCGAAGCCAAGGATGAATTCGTCCTGCGATTCGGAATGGATGTTCTTGGCCGACACCGTTTTCGGGTCGGGGGCCTGCCCGTATTCCCCATTCGGGGAAACGCCGCCACCCGTGGCCGATGCGATCGGGGTGAGGCCGGTGGGCGTGCCATCGGCGGCGATGCCGGTATAGGTGTAGTACTCGTTCACGGCGAGGGAGCCTGAGGCGGTACGCAACGCAACGCTGGCTGGCATGGCCAGGAAGTAGCGGCCGGCGTTGCCATATACCTTCAGTGAGGAATCGCCGTTCACATCCCAGCTGAAGCCCAGGCGCGGCGCCCATTGTGGTTTGGTCAATCGCAGGTACGCCACGCCGAACGGGTTGTAGTTGGTGAACTGGTCGTTGCGAACGCCCAGCGACAGCAGCAGGCGGTCATTGACCTGCCAGTTGTCCTCCACGTACTGGGCGCGCTGCTTGACCGCCACCGTCGCCAGGGTGTTGTAGTGGCGGATATAGGCGAAGTAGCCGGTCTGTCCGCCAGGGTAGTTGCCGGGCATGCCGACATACGGGTTGTCACTGACGTTCTTGTCCGCGTCGCCATGCGCGTACCAGAGCTCATAACCGGCACCGCCGATGGTGGTGCCGTCCTGGATGTCTTTCGAATCCTGGTTGTCGATGCCCGCGGTGATCGAGTGATCGCCGAGCTTGTAGTTGAGGTCCACGCGCAGGTTGCGGTTACTCGACTTGTGGTCGGGATTGTCGATGGTGTCCAGGGTCTGGCCGTTGGTGATGATGCGGCCGCCGGTCAGGGCCGGATTCTGCTGGTCGGCTCCGCCAATAAAGGGCCCGGTGACGCCCGAATCGATCGGCTCGTTGTAGTAACTGAGCTTGGACTTGCCGTACATCGCGGTCAACGTGAGGTTGTCGGTGATGTAGCTTGTGAACTTGCCCACCCAGATCCGCGCGCTGGTCTTGAGCGTCTGGTCGTCGCTGGCGTAGTCGCCGTTTGATAGCGTGTCGTAGTCGTAGTTGTACTTCTCGCCCGTGGATCGGTGGGTTTGCGACAGGCCGGTGAGTTCGAGGATGTTGTTCTGGTTGATGTTCCAGTTGAGCTTTACGTAACCCTTCGGATCTTCGTACCGGTACTGGGTGTCGTAGGCGCTGTTGCGCGAGCCCACATCGTTGCCTTCGGTACGCTGCGCCTCGACGGCGGCGAAGATGAACAGCTTGTCCTTGATCAGTGGGCCGCCGGCGTAGCCGTCGACGGTGGTCACCCACTGCTTGTTCTGCGCGTTGCGCTGGAAGATCGTGCCTTTCTCATCGC
Organism: Pinirhizobacter sp.; assembly: GCF_036499745.1. NCBI lineage: Bacteria > Pseudomonadati > Pseudomonadota > Gammaproteobacteria > Lysobacterales > Rhodanobacteraceae > Pinirhizobacter > Pinirhizobacter sp. The sequence continues at coordinate 105,159 of NZ_DASYDG010000015.1, read as the reverse complement.
CCCCATGCAGGTAGCGGATGTCGCGCGCATCGCTCTGGGCAAAGGCGGGCGCCCACAATACCTGTGCGCCGGCGTGCCACTCATTCGTGCCGCTCTTGCCCACCTGGCTGATCACGCCGCCATCGGATCGGCCATAGGCAGCCGAGTAGCCGCCACTGAGCACTTCCTGCTGATCGATCGCACCGTAGGGCAGGGAAATGCCACCGAAGCCGCTGAGCGGATCGGTGGTGTTCAGGCCATTGACGTAGTAGGCGTTCTCGGTCACCGAGGAGCCTGCAAACGAGACCACCGAGCCACCGAGGGCGTTCTTGAAGTAAGTGCTGCCCGGTACGGTGCCGGGAGCGAGCAAAGCGATCGATTCGGCACTGCGGCCCAGCGGCAGCTTGGCCAGGTCCTGCGAAGTGATGATGGTGCTTGAGCTGACGCTGGTAACGTCGATCTTGGGCAATGCGGTGGCCGACACGGATACACCGGACAAGTCCTGGGCATGGGCGGCCGATGGTGCGCTGCTCTCAAAGGACACGTCGGTGGCAATGCCCACGCGCAAAGTGACGTTGTCGCGTGAGTCCACCGTGTTGCCGCCTACCCGCAACGACACCTTGTAGGTGGTAAGGGGCAGGGCGTCGGCCACATAGCGGCCTTTAGTGTCAACGGGCACTTCGCGGACCAGGCCGTTGGCGCCTTCAACCAGAACGGTTTCATTCTCAGCGATGGGTGCCTGGCCCGAGATGCGGCCCGAGGTTGCCTGGGCATGGATCGCGCCGCTGAAGGAGGCTGCCAGGGCGGCGGCGAGCAGGGTTTTGCGGAGCGCTGCGTTGCGATATCCGGTGGTCGCGTACATGGGCGGTTTTCCAGGGGAAGGTTATCGGGGGCGAGCTGGTGGGTCAGGGGCGCGGGAACAGGTCCGGGGCGTGGAATCGACGATCAGGTGATGTGGTCGCCAATGCTTCTCCCCTTGGACGGCACCTTGGTCCGCCGCGTACGCCGCACTCCCTTGTGTGGCGTTTTGAGGATATTTGCAAATATGGGGCGTCACGTCCACTGGAATATTTTGATTTTCGTCATGGGTTTGTCACGGCGGCAGGCTAGCCAACCCGTGACCGCGGAAGAAATCGGGGCGGGGAGCGGCTTGGGGCGGCTTTCCGTGGCAATTTGTGCTTCCCTACAATTCCAAGATTCAACACATTTGAGGCCGATAGTGCCCGCGGCATGCTTCACGCCGTTGACGGCCAGGCTTGTCCGTTGGCCCTTTCCCGCCCACTTGTGCTTGACTAGCGGCCTCTTTGAAGCGACGGGCAGTGAGAAATGGCGAGCGCTCGCAATGTAAGGACGTGGGTGGCGGCGCTGGCGCTGGCCATGGCGGCCGGATCGTCACTGGCCGCTACCGACAGCGGCTTTGCCCGGGTCGAGGGCCTGAACCTCAACAGCTTCGTCCGCGAGGGCGATGTCGCCGCGCATATCGTGCTGCGCAACGGAAACGACCCGCGGTTGATCGTGGCCTTCCCGGCCGGGAACAGCGGCGTGGGATTGTGGTTCAGCCCGCTGGGCAAGCCGGCGGAATGGTCCATGTCCGCTCCCGCCACGCCGGTCACGGTGAACGACGCAAAGGGACGCCCACTGCACGGTGTCAGCTTCCAGGCAAGCATCCATGCCGATCAGCTGGTGCCGAAACAGGCTGTGCTTTCGAGCGTGCGCGTGCTGCGTGATTACCAGGGCCTGGGGACGCAACCGGCCGAGGTGGTGGCCAAGCCCATCGTGCAGCGCGATTCCATCACCTGGTCGCGTGATCGGCTGGACGGCGCACCGGGTTATTCCCTCGTGGTGAAGGTCGTGCATGGCTCGCTTCGTGAAGGCTCCTTTGTCGCTGGTGCCGATGGCATGGTCACATTGGCATTCACGGCCCTGACCGGCGAGACGCCATTGACGCCCGTGTCCGGCAACGCGCTGCTTAACGATCGTGCGCTGCCTGATGCGGGCGCGCGCGCCGCGCTTGAGTACCTCAGCTACAAGGAAAAGTACCTCGCTGGTTCCTGGCGCTTCGACACCTACTTCGGCCGCGACACGTTAATGTCGGTGCGGCTGCTGATGCCTGCGCTGCAGCCCGCTGCGGTGGAAACAGGCCTGCGCTCGGTACTTGAGCGGCTGTCGCCGCAGGGCGAGGTGGCGCACGAGGAAGACATCGGCGAATTCGCCATCATCGACCATCGCAGGCAGGGCGATACGACGTCCGCCGCACCCGTATACGACTACAAGATGATCGACAGCGATTACCTGTTCGTGCCGGTAGCGCGCGCGTGGTTGCTGGACGACCCGCGCGGCCGCGCGCGCTCTAAGGCGTTCCTCGCTGGCACCGTGGGCGGTGAGCGGTTGGGTGACGCGATGATGCGCAACATCCGCTTCATTGCCACGCAGGCCAGGGCTTTTGCAACGTCGCCGACGAAAGCGAACCTGGTGAGCCTGAAGCCGGGCGTACCCGTGGGCGAATGGCGTGACAGTAACGATGGATTGGGTGGCGGGCGCTATCCCTACGACGTGAATGCGATCCTGGTGCCTGAGGCCCTGGCTTCAGCCAGCGAGTTGTATCGAAGCGGTCTGCTTGCTCCCTATGCCAAGCCGGAAGACAAGGCCGTGCTGGCGAGCCTGGCGTCCATGGCCGCGGTCTGGCAGAAGGACGCCGCACCGTTGTTCATCACTCATATCGACGCCGATGCGGCCAGGAAGGCCATCCAGATCTATGCCGATAAGGCAGGCGTGCCGGCGAGGGCGGCTCTGGCCGCGGTGGATGCGAAGGGCGTCACCTTCCATGCCTTGTCGCTGGATGCGCAGGGCCATCCGATTGCCGTGCAGAACAGCGATGACGGCTTTGCTCTTTTATTCGGCAAACCATCGGGCGATCAGCTCGACACCATGGCGGCCGTGATCAACCGGCCTTTCCCCGCCGGCCTGATGACGCCGGTGGGCATGCTGGTGGCGAACCCTGCCTTCGCCGCAGGCAACGTGCAGTCGCGGTTCGGCCCGGGTGCCTACCACGGCACGGTGATCTGGTCGTGGCAGCAGGCGCTCACGGCGGCAGGCCTGGCGCGCCAGCTTGAGCGCAAGGATATTCCCGCCGCCGCACGCAACCATTTACGTGCGGCGCAAACGTGCCTGTGGAAGGCCATCGACGCTACGGCGAGCGTGCAAAGCTCCGAACTGTGGTCCTGGCGCCATGCGCAGGGCAAGTACCAGGTTGCTGCCTTCGGCGCCAGCGGCGCTGACGCGGATGAGTCCAATGCTGCCCAGCTGTGGAGCACGGTATTCCTTGCCATCCCTGAGCCAGCGCCCGAACCGGGAATAAGCTGCCCGGCATAAGCGCCCTTCCCGCCGATGCAAGGCGTCGCTATGCTCGCGTCATCCCACAGGTAGGATGATCGTGCGCGAACTGTATCCAGAAATTCAGCCGTACCGGACGTTCAGGCTACCCGTTGGAGACATCCACGAACTGCATGTCGAGGAATGCGGCAACCCCGAGGGCTTGCCGGTATTGTTCGTGCACGGTGGCCCGGGGGCCGGCGTGTCGGCGTACCACCGGCGCTTCTTCGACCCTGCGCGCTACCGCATCGTGTTGTTCGACCAGCGCGGGGCAGGGAAGTCCACGCCGCATGCGGAGATGCACGACAACACCACCGGCCACCTGGTAGCCGACATGGAGGTTATCCGCGAGCACCTGGCGATTTCCCGCTGGGCGGTATTCGGCGGCTCGTGGGGTTCGACGCTGTCATTGGCCTATGCGCAGGCCCATCCCGACCGCGTGCTCGGGCTGGTTCTGAGGGGCATTTTCCTTGGTCGTCCTGGCGAATTGCGCTGGTTCAACGAGCTCGACGGCGGCGCGGCGTGGATTTTCCCCGAGCGCTGGGAAACGTACCTGGCGCATATCCCCGAAGCCGAGCGCGGCAACATGGTCGATGCCTACTGGCGACGCCTGGACAGTGATGACGAAGGCGTGCGCCTGGCAGCGGCAAAGGCCTGGGGCTACTGGGAAGGCGGCAGCACCACGCTCGTGCACGACCCGGCGGAAGCTGGCCATTTCGAGGAACCGCTGTTGTCCCTGAGTGTCGCCCGCGCCGAGGCCCACTACTTCCGGCATCAGGTATTCCTTGAACCCAACCAGCTGCTGCGTGACATCGATCGCATCCGCGATATCCCGGCCACCATCGTGCATGGCCGCTACGACATCATCTGCCCGATGAAGAGCGCCTACGACCTGGCCCAGGCGTGGCCTGAAGCGATACTGCGCGTGGTGTTGGCGGGGCATAGCGCGGCGGATCCGGCCATCGTCGATGCGCTGGTAGAAGCTACTGACGCGCTGGCCGGACGCCTGGCCTAGAGAAGATGTCTTCGCTGGCGGCGTGGACCATCGTGGCCCTGGCCACGGCCGGGGTGATCATCCGTCCGTTCAAATGGCCCGAGGCCGTATGGGCGGTGGGCGGCGCCGTGCTGGTGCTTATCTTCGGCCTGATCCCGCTTGCCGCAGGTGGCGCGGCGGTGATGAAGGGCATGGACGTCTATCTTTTCCTGACCGGCATGATGCTGCTGTCCGAAGTGGGCCGGCGCGAAGGCTTGTTCGACTGGATCGCGGCATTCGCGGTGAATCATGCGCGAGGGTCGCCCCGGCGATTATTCGTCCTGGTGTACCTGGCAGGCGTGGTGACGACCACCTTCCTGTCCAACGACGCCACCGCGGTGGTGCTCACACCAGCGGTGTTTGCCGTGGCGCGCCGCGCACGCGCCGAGCCACTACCGCTTCTGTTCGTCTGCGCTTTCATCGCCAATGCCGCCAGCTTTGTCCTGCCGATTTCCAACCCCGCCAACATCGTGCTCTATGGCAGTCACGTGCCGCCGCTGGGGACGTGGCTGAAAAGCTTCGGCGTGGCCTCGGCGGTGTCGATCGTGGTGACCTTCGCGTGCCTTTACGCCACGCAACGCTCGAAGCTTGCGGGTGTTTGCCAGGCGAGGGTGGACGTTCCCCGGTTGTCGAGCAATGGCCGTCTCGCCCTGGCCGGCACGGTCGTTACCGCCATCGTGCTGATGGCGGTGTCCGCCTGTGACGGGACGTTGGGATTGCCCACGGCGGCGATGGGCGTACTGGTGGCTTCGATGGTTTGCCTGCGCAAACGCGAGAGCCCCGCCGCCATGATGAGCCAGATGTCATGGAGCATCCTGCCCTTGGTGGCGGGTTTGTTCGTGCTGGTGGAAACGCTGGTGCGCACCGGCGTGATCGATGCGCTGGCGCATGGCATCGGACAGGTTGCCGGCCACGGTGATGATGCTGCAGCATGGCTCGCTGCCGGTGCGACAGCGCTGGCAAGCAACCTTGCCAACAACCTGCCGGTAGGCCTGGTGGCCAGCGCCACCCTGGCCAAGGCGCAGGTATCGCAACACGTGGTGAATGCGACGCTGGTGGGCGTGGACCTTGGCCCGAATTTATCCATCACCGGTTCGCTTGCCACGATCCTCTGGCTCAACGCCATCCGCCGTGAAGGGGCGGACGTGGGCTTCTGGGCATTCCTGAAAGTGGGTGTGGTGGTAATGGTGCCGGCGCTGTTGTTCTCGGTGTGTGCACTTCTGGCGGTGTGACGTTGAGTTACTGCGGGATCAGTGGCGACTACCGCGCTCTGACGAAATCGACGAATGCCCGCAGCGGAGCAGGCAGATGGCGGCGTCCCGGGTAGTAGAGAAAGGGGCCGGTAAACGTCTGCCACCATGGCTCCAGCACAGGCTCGAGAGCGCCGCTGTCCAGATGCGGGCGCAACCATTCCTCGAACAAGTGGATCACACCCAGGCCACTGACGGCCGCTGCAACGGCCAGATCTACCGCAGCGCCCAGGCGAACAATCAATGGGCCGGTGGGGTCAACGCGCACAACTTCGCCATCGCGCTCAAACTCCCAGGCAGGCATGGCTCCGCTGGCAAACTGCCCGCGCAGGCAGGCATGGCCAAGCAGGTCACGCGGGTGTCCTGGTCGGCCCCTTTCATGGAGATAGCCCGGTGATGCGGCGGTCACGAAGCGCTGGAAACGCGGGCCGATGGGCACCGCGATCATGTCCTGCTCAAGACGTTCGTCGTAGCGGATACCGGCATCGCAACCCGCCGCGAGCATGTCGACGAAGCTGTCCTCTACGATCACCTCCAGCCTGATCTCGGGGTAGGCCTTGAGGAATGGCGTGACGATCGAAGGAAGAACCAGGCGGGCGACGGTGGCAGGCACGTTCAGTCGGAGCGTTCCCGTCGGCCGGTCGCGGAAACTGTTGACGACGTCCAGCGCAGCTTCTACTTCACCGAGCGCCGGCACGAGCCTTTCGGCCAGGCGGGCGCCCGCCTCCGTGGGCACGACGCTGCGGGTGGTCCGGTTGAGCAGCCGGACGCCAAGACGCGTTTCCAGGCGCCGCACAGCCTCACTCAGGCTCGAGGCGGATGCGCCGCTGGCTCGGGCACCTTCGCGGAAACCTCCCGCCTGGACCACCGCAAGAAAGGCAAAGAGGTCCTGGAATTCTGTCGTCATTGTTCGGCCCTCCGCACAACCTGTGCCGATTCAACGGGATTATCGTGTAGTCGGGAAGTGCCTATAGTCCAGCCCTGACGACATTCTGATCGCCGTTTTGCTGGAGACCGTATGACCAACCTCAAGAAATCAGGGGCTTTCTCGCTGGGTGATCACACGGTGACCCGATTGGGCTATGGCGCCATGCAACTGGCGGGCCCCGGGGTATTCGGGCCACCGAAAGACCGAGACACTGCTTTGGCGGTGCTTCGCGAAGCGGTGGCCTCGGGTGTGGATCACATCGATACCAGCGACTTCTACGGTCCCCACATCACCAATCAGCTGATCCGCGAAGCTTTGCATCCCTATGCGCAGGACCTGGTGATCGTGACCAAGGTTGGCGCAATGCGCGGCACCGATGGCTCATGGAACCCGGCACAGAGCCCCGCCGAGTTGACGCGCGCGGTGTATGACAACCTGCGCAACCTTGGCCTGGATGTGCTGGACGTGGTGAATCTGCGCATCATGGGGGATGTGCATCAGCCCAGCGAGGGATCGATCGAGCCGCAGTTCACGGCGCTGGCAGAACTGCAGCGGCAAGGGCTGATACGGCACCTTGGCCTGAGCAACGCGACCTCCGGGCAGGTGGTACAGGCACAGCGCATCGCCAATGTGGTCTGCGTGCAGAACCACTACAACCTTGTGCATCGCCATGATGATGCGCTCATCGATGAACTCGGCCAGAAGGGCATTGCCTATGTTCCCTTCTTCCCGCTCGGCGGTTTTACACCGCTGCAGTCCGGGACCTTGTCCGCCGTTGCGCAAAAGCTCGGCGCGACTTCGATGCAGGTTGCCCTTGCATGGCTGCTCGCCCGTGCACCGAATATGCTTCTGATTCCCGGCACATCGTCACCCGGGCACCTGAAGGAAAACCTGGCGGCGGCCGAGCTGGTACTTGCGGATGATGTTCTGGCCGAACTGGAAGACATCGGACAGAACCATGGTTAGGGGCATGTGACCCCGTGTCGACGATTATGGCGGCATCGAAAATGACCGCCGCAATGAGCTTGTCGCCATGGTCCGCGCTGCTCCGCTAAGCTCCATGGCAACCGTATCCAGTTCGAAAGTGGCCCATGACCAGTTCCACCACACCTTCGGGGTTACTTGGCGATACCACGACACGCGATTACAGCAGGAAGCTTAAGCTCTTCAATGCCTTCGCTGCACCGGAGCTTCGCCAGGCCATGGCGAGCCTTGCTTTGAAGCCGGGAATGCGGGTCCTGGATGCTGGCTGCGGCACCGGTGAAGCATTGGGATGGTTGGCCGCCGAGGCGGCGCCCGGGGGCATGGTGATCGGGATGGACCTGGCGGCATCCCACGTCAGGGCGGCCCGCGCCATCGCTCCAGAAGATTCCGTGCAGGTACTCCAGGCGAACCTCCTGGAGGCGCCACTAGCCCTTGCAAGCTTCGACCTGGGCTGGTCGGTCAACGTCATCAATCATCTGCGCTCGCCATCGGCGGGTATCGATGCCCTGGCCGCACTGCTTCGCCCGGGTGGCCGCATCGCGCTAGGCCAGAGCTCGCTGCTACCAGACATGTATTTTGCCTGGGATTCAAGGCTCGAGCGCCTGGTCAACGAAGCGGTGCGCCAGTACTACCGTGATCGATACCAACTCGACGAACGCGACTTGACAGCCGTCCGCGCCATCGCAGGCCTCCTGCGCAAAGGCGGACTGCAAGACGTGCGCGCACACACCTTCATGATCGAAAGGATATCCCCGCTGCGAGCGGAGGATGAAGACTATCTCGTGGAAGCCATTTTCCGCGACACCTGGGGCTCCCGGTTGCAGCCCTATCTGTCGAGCGATGATTATGAAGAACTGGAACGTCTATGCGATCCGGGTCACCGGGAATTTGCGCTGCGTCGACAGGATTTTCATTTTCTGCAGAGCTTCACCCTCGTTGTCGGCACAGTCAGGGGGTAAGCACGGGCCATCCGGCAAGCCATAGGGCAACGTTGCGCACGTAACGCCTGATCGAGCGCTGTGCTTCGGAAGAATGCGCCATGCCATCACTGGGCGCTTCACTCACAAAACTTGGCGAGCCCCTGGATGGGTCCCAGTTGTAGTCGGCGAAGTGATGGAATGTCGACTGCGCGATGGCCGGGCCGCCTTCATCGGATGGCTCAAACGCAACGGCAAGGTTGAAGTCGCGGCCGCTCAGCGTGCTGCGTCCCATGGCGATTACCCTCGCCGTGGCGTCATTGGCCGGCTTTCCGACGGCGCCCTCGTGTGGATGCGATGGAAAGAACTCGATCGCTCCGTGGGCCGATTCGGGGTCGGTGAGTACCGGATGAAGCGGCTCACAGATGTCGATACGCTGAAAATCCCCGTTGGCCCCGGAGTGGTAATTGGGCCAGAGAATGTCGGTGGTAATCGTATCGTCCACCTGATGCCGGGACGGGTCCGGGTCCGGGTGGGTCGAATGGAAAAAATGCGCCGCGCCCACGCCGCCGAGATTGCATACCGAACTTCCCAGGTCCATGTGGTCCCGCGCCACAAGCAGGCCGCCACCGCGTTGGCGGAACCGTGTGATTCCCTCGCAGTCTTCGGCTGTCAGGCCGTTGCCGATATCCACGGCGAACAGCCAGAGCTGGTCGAAAGTGGATGAATCCAGACGGGACAGCACGCTATCGGGTGCGCCCAGCGGCTCACGATTGCGCGCTACAACGTCAAAAAGTGGCTGGTCAGTATCGTCGCGCAGGCCGGCAAGGCAGTCGCGCAGAAGGCCAAATCGACCGATATGCCAATCGTCGTCGGTGGCGGGAATGGTCGTTTGCAGGAGGATTCGACTTGCCGGAAGCATGATCGTCGCCTGTATCAACGGGTTAACAGTGGTAAGTGAAAGCTGGATATAGAAGAATCACAGATCTACAGTCCTGGCATCAACTGCTGTGAGCGATGTTAACGCCATCTTCCACACGCTTCGTTCCCGTCTGCAGGGAATTGCCTATAACATGCTCGGCTCCGTGGCCGACGCCGAGGATGTCGTGCAGGATGTCTGGCTTCGCTGGCACGGGGCCGAACACTCGGCCATCAACAACACCGAAGCCTGGCTTGTTGCTGCGACCACACGTACCGCGATCGACCGGCTGCGGGCACTGAAGTCGCGTCGGGAGAGTTACGTCGGCATCTGGCTTCCCGAGCCTGTACTCACCGACGGTCCGGCTACGCCTGAGCAGGTCCAGGAGCGTTCAAGCGACGTTTCCGTGGCCCTTCTGTCATTACTCGAACAGCTTTCTCCCGAATCCCGCGCCGCTTTCCTGCTTCGCGAAGTGTTCGATGTCAGCTATCCGGAGATTGCGCAGATCATCGACAAGAGCGAGGCTTCCTGCCGACAGATCGTCCATCGCGCGAAGTCGCAGTTAGGAGTAGGTCAACCACGCTACGCGGTAACCCGGGAGTCACATCTGCGAACGGTGAAGCAGTTCGCGCATGCACTGGCCAAGGGCGACTTCCGGATCATGAAGTCGATACTGGCCGATGACGCACAACTCCTGGGCGACGGCGGCGGGATGGTCCAGAGCTTTCCCAGGCCCATGCTGGGCGGCCAACGCATCGCCCAGCTCTTCTATGCCTCGAACCTGCGTTACAAAAGTGGGTTGCGCATCGACCTGGCGTCGATCAACGGACAGCCTGCCGTACTGCGCTACATCAACGATCAGCTGGAATCGGCCCAGGCTTTCGAGACCGATGGCGATCGCATCGTTCGTATCCTGGTTCAACGAAATCCCAACAAGCTTGCCGGCATCGCGTTGACGACGGGCGCGAGGTTGTTTACTCCTCTGTAGGCAGCTGTTTATGGTGGGTCAGGGCACCGGTGTCAGGATGGGAGCGCCCTGTTTCTTCAACAGCACGACAAGGAACTTCGCAGGCTTCGTGGCGCTGGCGTTACGGCCGATCGTATGTATATCGTCCGGCCCTTCATAGAATGTCTGTCCGGCCGTCAGGGTAACGGGTTTACTGCCCTTCACGCCCATGACGATGGAGCCTTCCAGCACGTAGACGAAGGCGTGTGCGTCGTGGCGATGCACGGGATCGACCGACCCTGGAGGATACTCAACCGTGAACATCACGGCTTCCTTGCCGGGATAATCGTTCAGAGCCTTTGTCATGAGCGGCGCGACAATGGCCTGCGGCGGCGCTTCTTGTGCGGCGGCGGTTCCAGCTGTCAGCACGGACAGCGCCGCAAGTATTCTGAAGATACGCATGGTTTTTTCCTCAGGAAAGTCCGGCCTTGTCCAGGCCGTATGCCTTGTCGAACGCGCCGGGGACTGGGCGGAAGCCAACATTGATGCGATTCCAGGCGTTGATGGACATGATGATGAAGGTCAGGTCGGACAACTCCTTTTCAGACAACTGGGTACGTACGCGTTCGTAGATGTCGTCCGCCACGCCCTGGGCGGGGAGCTGGGTCAGGGTTTCCGTCCAGGCCAGGGCGGCGCGCTCGCGAGGGCTGAACAATGTGGACTCACGCCAGGCTGCCAGGTGATGGAGCCTGAGCGGCCGTTCGCCGCGCAACGAGGCTTCCTTGACATGCATGTCAAGGCAGAACGTGCAGCCGTTTATCTGCGATGCCCGGATATTCACCATGTCGTGGATGGAGTCCTCGATCGAGGACTTCCGGAGGGCGTTGCTGAACCCGAGGAACTTCTGGAGAAGATCGGGAGATTGCTGCTGGTAGTCGATGCGCTGGGTCATGGTGAATCCTGGTCAGTTGGAATATTCGCTGTCGATCACGCTTGATCCAGATGTTAGGTAAGCCCCGGGGCTACCGGTAGATCCGTGCAGGGCCTCACGGTGTTGCCTGGCTGGCATCAATAGTTGGAAATCACCAGTCGGCGCCGCGGAGTTCGGATTGAGCGAACCAGGGCCCAAAGGCCATCGTGCCGATCCTTGCGCCATCGGCCGGGACAAGGGAGTCATCATCGAGCGTTGCGCCGAAATAGGGAGCGTCAGCGTCGGTAATGACGTCATATGGCGCTTCGATTTCAGTAAGGAAGCGCTGGACTATCTCAGACATCCGCTCGCGCTCGGGCCCCGCGATTTCGATGGTCTGGTTGGTGGCACGGGCCGCTGCGATGTCCGCCATCAACGCCGCCACGTCGTCCGATGCTACCGGCTGGATATGGGCAGGGGATAATCGAACCGTTTGACCACGCATGGCCGCATCGATGATGCCCAGGAGGAATTCGAAGAATTGCGTGGCGTGCACGACGGTGAATGGCACCCCGGAGTCCCTGATCAGGCGGTCCTGAAGTGCTTTTCCCCGGAGGTACGGACTCCCGGCCAGCCGCTCGGTACCCACCACTGAAAGTGCCACATGGTGTTTGACGCCGGCGGCGACTTCGGCCTCGACGATATTGATACCCGCGGTCTTGAAGAAATCGAAGGCCGCAGGCCCATCGAACTCCGGCGAGTTGCTGACATCGACGACGGCATCGGTATTGACCAATGCGCCGGCCAGTCCGACACCCGTGATGACATCGACGCCGGTCGAGCGCGACGCCGCCACCACCAGGTGGCCGTCGGCCCTGAGTCTGCGCACGATGTTCTTCCCGATGAGGCCGTTGCCGCCTATCACGACGATTTTCATCACACCTACCCCCGTAGCATCTACGTGTCCCAGGCCGGCCGCACGGCGTGTCGATGGTGCGGTTGCCGGTCCATAGTAGGCGGCGGATTTCTCTTCAAGTAGGGACAGCAAGGGACATACCGTGTTGCCGGTGATGCACCAATGTATTGCTGTGTTTCCGGTTAGGTTCCTGATGAACCGGTGACTTTCGTACCCAGGGTCAAGCATATGGACAAGGGAAGATTGGAGGCATTCACCGACGGTGTGATTGCCGTCGTCATTACCGTCATGGTGCTTGAGCTGAAGGTCCCTGGAACGCCTACCTGGGCCGCCCTGCTTGGAGAGGGCTCGATTTTCTTGAGCTATATCCTCAGTTTCATTTACGTTGGCATTTACTGGAACAACCATCACCACATGTTCAAGCTGGTGAGGATCATCAATGGCAAGGTACTGTGGTCGAATCTGTTCTTCTTGTTCTGCCTGTCACTCTTTCCTTTCTCGACCGCCTGGCTCAACCAGGCACACCCAAGGCCGGCGCCCGTGCCCACGGTCGTCTATGGCGTAACCCTTCTCTTGACAGCCGTGTCGTGGGGACTGCTGTCGCGGATGCTGATCGAGGCCGATCGCGGTTCAAACTCGGAGCTACGCGAAGCATTCGGTACGGACACGAAAACCAAGGTCTCGATGGCTGTCCAGATCTTGGGTATTGCAATGGCAACGTATACCCCATTGATTTCCTGTGTGTTGTACGCCGCCGTCGCTGCGGCCTGGTTCGTTCCCGACCAGCGAATCGAGCGGCGGCTGCGCGCGCGGTAAACCGCCCGCAGCCGAGGCTTTGTCACAAACGGGTTGCCTCATACGACTAGGGGGTATGGGCCGACAGACGCAGACCTCCCGTGCGCCTTTTTTGCCCGGTAGACAGGGCAAAAATCCACAAGGCAACGGCATGACCGACAACCTTCACGACAAATCGCCTGGCGAGGTCGCCGATTCCCTTGCATCGAGTTTTAGTGCCAGCTATGCAGGTGTCGTGGCGTTTATCGCCGTAGCTTCGGAGGGAAGCTTTGCCCGCGCTGCGGACAGGCTGGGCATCGGACGTTCGGCGGTGAGCCGGAGTGTCCAGAAACTGGAGGCGCAGCTGGACGCCCGGCTTTTCCTCCGAACCACCCGAAGCACGTCGCTGACACGTGAAGGAGAATTGTTCTACGAGAACTGCCATCCCGGCGTACAGAGGATTATCCAGGCCCTGGAAGACATGCGTGAACTTCGAGCTGGCCCGCCGCGTGGGACGCTTCGAATCAGTGCGACCACCGGTTTCGGACGACACATCGTCGCCCCCTTGCTCGCCGGTTTTCGGGCCCGCTACCCCAGCATTGCCATTGACCTGGTACTGGACGACCGGCCGACGGATTTCACTACGGACCGCGTGGATGTCGCCTTCCGCGACGGCCGTCTGGAGGACAGCCAGATAGTTGCCAAGCAACTGATTCCCATGCAGATGCTCATCTGCGCATCTCCGAAGTACATCCGGAACCACGGCCTGCCGCGCAGCATTGAGGATCTCGCCCGCCACACCTGCATCAACTTCCGCAACGCGACGGGGCGAGTGGCCGAGTGGGAATTCAAGGTGGGGGGAAGGAAACAGACGTTGGCGCCTTCATCCAGATTGACCCTCAATGACGCCGACCTCGTGCTGCAGGGTGTCCTGGACGGGGCAGGGATCGCCCAGATGGGTGCCTACCAGGCATGTGAACACCTGCGGGAGGGAAGGCTGGTGGCCTGCCTGGCCCAATACGCTCCGGATGATCGGGGACACTACCTGTGTTACCTGAGCCGGCAGCACATGCCGGGCCGCATCCGCGTATTCATCGACTACATGACCGAAGCGGTGCGGGCGTTGGACCTCCAGTACATGGAAGGGTTGTCACCCACCAGACATGTTCCTGGCGCGGCCGCCGACGACATGCTGGCAGCCGGGCCACCGCGGGTCATTCGCCCGACATTGCACGATCGAATGGATTGATGCGCCTTGGGCAACACGGTGGGCACGTGGCCGTACCTACCGGACTTCCGCCGCCAAACCTACGATGGCCAGGTGACATACCACCATGTCCAGACGAGGTGTCCCATGAAAATCGTGGTTATCGGCGGTACCGGCCTTATCGGCAGCAAGGTCGTTGACAGGCTCGGCAAGCGCGGTCACGACGTGCTGGCCGCGTCGCCGTCATCGGGAGTCAATACCCTCACCGGGGAAGGTCTGGACGAGGCCATGGCCAAAACCGACATCGTTATCGATCTGGCCAACTCGCCCTCGTTCGAAGACAAGGCTGTCCTGGAGTTCTTCGAAACCTCGGGAAGGAACCTGTTTGCCGCGGAGAAGAAGGCGGGTGTGAAGCATCACATCGCACTGTCCGTGGTTGGCACCGATCGCCTTTTGGCGAGCGGATACTTCCGGGGGAAAAGCGCGCAGGAGAAGATCATCCGGGCATCCGGTATTCCGTATACGATTGTCCATTCGACACAATTCTTTGAGTTCCTCACGTCGATCGTCAAGTCCGCGGCCGATGGGAACCAGGTACGCGTCTCCTCTGCATTGATCCAGCCGATCGCATCTGACGATGTCGCAGATGCCGTCACTGACTATGCCCTGGGCGCTCCAGTGAACGGCACTGTCGAGATCGCAGGGCCAGATGAAATCGGCATGCCGGAACTCGTCAGGCAATTCCTGTCCAGGATGCATGATCCGCATGAAGTGTCCGGCGATGCTCGCACTCCATATTTCGGCGCGGTCCTCGAAGAAAGAACGCTTCTTCCATCTCCCGGCGCCAGGCTGGGAAAGATCGGCTTCTCATCCTGGTTCGATCACTCGGGCCTCGCCCAGGCTGGCGCATCCAGGCCCTGAACGCCATGACAACCGTGCGGCCAGCGGCGACATCCTTGCTGGATAAATACCACGGCGCGGATTTCCATCCGCTCTATACGGCCGTCGTGCACGTCAACGGAGGCGAGACGCGGCATGGCCGTGCATCAGGCATCGCCCGCTCCGATGACGGGCAACTGGATGTCATGCTGCGGATGCCCTCAGAGCTCGGGGGGAATGGCGACGGAACCAATCCTGAGCAGCTTTTCGCGGCCTGTTGCGCGGCTTGTTTTCATGGTGCGCTAAGCCTGCTGGCCAAGCGCGCAAAAGTCCCCATCCCCGATGCCAGGGTGACTGCTTCGGTCACGTTTGGCAGGGACCCGGTGGATGGTTTGTTTACCCTGGTGGCCGATATCCGCATCTGCCTTCCCGGTGTCGAGAGAGCTATCGCCGAGGAGCTGGTTCGCAACACCGAGCGGATCTGCCCATACACCAAGATGGCCAGGGGAGGCATCGAATGCATCGTTTCCCTGGAATCATGATGCGGTCGTACTTCCATGTGTCGGCTAGCCGCAAGGCGTTTCCCAACGCCTGCTGTAAGGTTCCTGCTATAGGTGCGTGTTCTCAATTGACCCTCCTGCGCGGCGGGCCTAGGATTCTTCCGCCGCCCAAGTGGCCGGCCTTACTCCCAAGTGGAACCCATGGATAGTTATCCGAGTCGACAGGCGATCACGAACACATCGTTCGCGATCGCCCTTCAAGTGAATGTCCGCGCGCACGGCGCGGGCGGGTCGCCTCGCGCATAACCCGCTCGCCCCGGGCCGCGGCCTGGAGGTGAGCCATGTACAAGATATTCCTTTCCCTCGTGGCATTTGCGGCCGCAGCGCCTGCAGCCATCCGTATCACCGTGCCGGCAAGGCGTGGCTCGCGCAGTGATGGACTGCGTCGCAGCGGCCTGCATTGCGTGTGGCGGCGCGATGCTTCCTCCGGGGCATTACGCAGTCACTGGTGCACGGACGACTAACGCGTCGGGGCGACAAACGGCGCGCGGAACACGTACTTTCCGGATCCGATCGTGACATGGGTGCCGTGGCTGTCGTGGGTTGCAGCGCCTGCGCCTTCGATCGCGCCAAGCGTCTTGCCGCCTTCGGTCACCGTCGATGGGTCGGAGGAAGGAATGACCACGTTCGCCGTAGTGTTCACCGGAACCGTGACATCCAGCTCCAGCACGCCTGCATCTACGCGCCACGCAGTGACGATGTCACCGTAGGGCGAATCAAGCTCGCCACCACCGGAAGTAAGCCCACCGCCGATGCGTGGAGCGATGGTGATCGTGCGGTAACCTGGCGCCGCGGGAGCAATGCCGGCAATGGTGCGATACATCCAGTCGCCGACGGCGCCGTATGCGTAGTGGTTGAAGGAATTCATCGACACATCGCCGAACGTGCCATCGGGTTTGAGGGAGTTCCAGCGCTCCCACATCGTGGTAGCGCCGTGGGAGACCTCGTAGCCCCACGAGGGGTAGTCGTGGTTAAGCAACAGGCGATAGGCCAGATCGTCGTGGCCGCTTGCTGAAAGTGCCGGCAACAGCCAGGGCGTGCCGAGGAAACCGGTGGAAAGATGGTCGTGGCGTGCAGCCACGGCCCGTGCCAGTGCATCGCCCACTTTCGATGGTTCAACCAGCCCCATGCCAATGGCCATGGCATAGCCTGTCTGGCTGTTGCTGCCGAGGGTGCCGTCGGTGTGCAGGTAGTGCTGGTCGAACAGACCACGCAACCGGACGGCAAGTCTGGCGTAATAAGCAGCATCGTCGTCGCGGCCGATGGCTTTCGCCATTTGCGTCATCAGTTGCGCGTCGTAGTCAAGATAAGCCGTGCCGATAAGCTCGGGCGGCGTTGGATCATCCAGGTGCAGCCAATCGCCCCATGGACCGTGTACGCGGCGACCTTCCGGCCCTGCCATGACCTCGATCCGCGTCATGAATCGCTTCATCGATTCATAACCATCTTCGATCACTCGCTTGTCACCGTAGGCCATCCAAAGCGTATAGGGCACGGTGATGCCGGCATCGGACCAGCCGCTGCCGCTTTCGATGTTCGGAGGATTGGGTGCGACGCCGGGGTAGTTGTCGTCGGATGTTTGTGCGTCACGCAGGTCGCGAAGCCACTTTGAGAGAAAATTGAGCGTGTCCTGGTTGAAGCTTGCGGTGGGTGCGAATACGTTGATGTCGCCCGCCCAGCCCAGGCGTTCATCGCGCGCCGGGGTGTCGGTGGGTATGGAAACGAAATTCCCGCGCGCTCCCCAGGTGATGTTGCTTTGCAGTTGCTTGAGCATCGCATTGCCCACCTGGAAGCTTCCGGTGCGTCGCAGGTCGCTGCCCAGCACCAGGCCGGTAAGCGACTTCACATCCACTGGCGCGCCGATGCCAGTGATCTCCACATAACGGAAGCCGTGGTAGGTAAAAGTCGGGGTATACGTCTGCTCGCCATCGGTAGCGGGAAGGTAGTGATCGGTGGCCTTGGCGGTGCGAAGGTTCGCCGTATACAGCGAACCGTCGGGATTGAGCACCTCACCGTAGCGCAGACGGATGTCCTGGCCAGCACGAGCATTCACCTGCAACCGCACCACGCCCACCATGTTCTGGCCCAGGTCGTAGATCACGGCCCCTGGCGTCGGCTGGCGGGCGAGCACGATGGCTGGGCGTTCGGCGGTGACGCGCACGGGCTCGTCCGACTGTGCGTGGAGCAACTCATCCCGGCCTTGCCGGTCGGCGACACGCGCCGGCTGCCAGCCATCCGCCGGCGCGTCGATCAGGTTCCAGTGGGAAGGCAGACCGGATGCGTTGTAGGTCTCGCCCATGATGATGTCGGCCTGACGGAAGGGACCCGGGGCGTTCATCCACGTGCTGTCGGTATTTACCCAGGACGATTTGCCATCGGCAAAGTCCAGCCGCAGCTGCGCCGACAGCAGCGGTGAGTCGCCGTACTTGTGCGTGCCGAAGCTACCCACGTTGCCGGAATACCAGCCGGGGCCGAGCATCGCTGCCAGGACATTGCGGCCCTCATGCACCTGGCCGGTGACGTCGTAGGTCTGGTACTGGATGCGTTTGTTGTAGTCGGTCCAGCCCGGCGCCAAGTAGTCGGCATCCGTCCGCGCGCCGTTCAGGAACATGCGATAGACACCGAGCGCTGTCACATACAGGCGTGCGCGCACCGGCATGGCCGGCACGTCAAAGCCTTTGCGGAAAATGGCGCTGTCGGCCGTTGGGGTGGTGGCGCCTATCCAGCTGGCCTTCCACGGTATGGAGCCCAGGTCCGTCTCGAAGGAAGCAGCGTGGCTCCACGCCGAGACGCGTCCCTTGTTATCGCGTATGCGTACTTGCCAAGCATAGGGCGTGGCATCCTCCAGTGCAGGGCCGGCGTAAGGCACCATCACCTGTTCGCCGGAGGCGACCCAACCGGAATCCCAGGCTGGCGCAGACGCCAGGGTACCGGGATCACGCGCCACACGGACTTGCCAGCCCGTTTGTGCCACGGCTCGACCGGTCGCCGTGGTCTTCCAGCTGAACAGCACCCGGAACGTTGGCACGGCAAGTGGATTATCCAGGTCGTTGGTGCGCAGCGAGGTGACGGCGGGATCACCGTGTGTCGATGCCGGGCGGACGCAAGCAGCAAGCCCGATTGCCGTGCCAAGGACCAACAGCAGAAAGAAAATTCGCATCGTCAAGGATTTCACGCGGGGTACCCTGGGGTTGGGACTCCGTACGGTTACGGGATTGGCCCGATGTGTCAACGACTTCGGCACAATCCTTTGCCTGTCGCTGGTGCAGGCGTATGCTTGGTCCCGTCGCCCGGGGGCGATGTTGGTTCTTAAGGGGGAAGACATGCGCTTGACAGCAGCCGAAGCCATGCTTAAGCCGGTGATGGAAGCCTCGTGCCGGTAACGGTCGATCATCGTTACGTCTGGACTGTCCATCGAATGATGGCGGCGTTCGTCGCGCTCTTCCTGGTGGTCAATGCATGCGAACTGCTGTTCGGACAGACGCATCGACCCATGTGGGAGTGGGCCCAGATATTCCTTCTGCTCGTGGTGGTGTTTGCCGGCCATATCTACCTGGCGATCGGTTCGTCGCAAGCGAGCGAACTGGCGCGGGTCTTGTCGCTTATCGCCGGAGTTCTCTACCTTTTCCTTTTTCCCGTGGGGACGGTCGTCGGCGCATTCCTGATCTACAAATGCCGAACACCGTGGCAGGAACTAAATCCGCGCGCGACCCAGGTCGTTTCCAATCCCACTGACAACAAACCCTGGAAGGGCTACTGATCGAAAAGATCAACCCACGACCAGCCGGTTACGCCCCGTACGCTTGGCGCGGTACATCGCTTCGTCCGCGCGGGAGATGAGCGTCGCGGCGGTTTCGCCTACGGCGAGCGTGGCGACGCCGGCGCTGGTGGTAAGCCGCAGGTGGCGCTCGCCATAGGGAATATCGAGCTGCTCGACGACAAGGCGGCAACGCTCGGCCATGCTTTCGGCTACCGGGCCGTCGGTCTGGGCCAGCACCACCATGATTTCCTCGCCACCGTAACGGCCTACCTTGTCGCCTTCACGGCAGGTGGCGGCAATCGCATCGGCGACGCGGCGGAGTACCTCATCGCCGGCCTGGTGGCCGTGGCGGTCATTGAGGGCCTTGAAACGGTCGAGGTCGAGCATCAGCAGCGAAACGGGAGAGCCGTCCTGGGGGCTGCGCGCGCAGGCGTCTTCGAGCGTGCGCATGATCGCGCGGCGATTGGCAAGGCCGGTGAGTTCATCCACGTTGGCCAGGAGGTCCAGACGGTCGTTGGCGGCGCGCAAATCCGCGGTGCGGGTTTCCACCAATGCAGCCAGGTGCCTGGCACGGCGACGCAGGTAGCGCGTACGCACGCGCAATGCCAGCCAGAACATCAGCGCCAGCGCGGCGATGGCCGCCACGCGCCACCGCCATTGTTCGAAGCCGCGGGGCTCCACGTCGATGGGCACCGCAGATTCGATCACCTGCGAGTGCAGGCCCGTGATCGCCACACGCATGCGCAGCGTGTAGTGCCCGCCGGGCAGGTTGGTATATACCGCGGTCGGCGGTACGCCCGCTTCGACCGCAATCCAGCCGTCGTCGAAGCCTTCCAGGCGATAGCTGTAGCGCATGTCGCCGGTGGCGGCGAAATCGAGCAGCGCAAAGCCGAAACGCACCGTGCGCGTGTCATCGTCGAGTGTCAGGGTCGAACCATCGCGTGGCATCGATGCGAAGGGACGCTCGCGCTCGTTGACGATCAGTGAGGTGATGCTCAACGGTGCCTGTACGCCGCCGCTGCGGTGACGCGAATCGGCGTCGGCGTCCACCACAGTGAGGCCGCCGATGCCGCCGAACAACAACTCACCGGCCGGACCCAGGCCCGCGGTGCGGTGATTGAAGAAGCGCGTGCGGTAGCCGTCGCGAAGTCCGAGCGCCTGCGCCTGTCTGGTGGCCGGGTCGTACACCGTCAGGCCGTTCGCCGTGGCGGCCCAGATGCGTCCGCGGCGGTCGGCCAGCAGCGAGGAGACATTGTCGCTGCCCAGCCCGTCCTTCTGGGTGATCGCTGAGAAATTGCGTGGCGCCTGGTTCTCGATCAGCTGGGCGACGCCGATGCCGCCGTAGGTACCGATCCATACGCGATGGTTGGAGGTAACAATGGAGCCGACGTAATCCTGCGGCAGGCTGGCGTCGTCAGCCGCGATGTTCTGCACGTTCTCGAATGCCGAAGCATCCTTGCGAAGGATGCTGATGCCGTTGGTGGTGGCGGCCCACACGCTGCCGTCGGCCATCGGCACCAGGTTGCGCACCTGATTGTCGGCCAGGCTGCGGGGGTCCTTGGCGTCATGCCGGAACAGTTCCGGCGGATGGCCATCGCGCAGGCGGTAAAGACCATCATAGGTACCCACCAGCAGCCCACCCTGGCAGGGGCACAGCGACAGGATCGGACGGGTGTCGAGTTCGGGCACATGGTAAGGAGTGGCTTTGAGCGTGGTCGGATCCATTGTCACCAGACCGCGCGCACCCAGTATCAGCCGTCCATCGGGTAGGGCGGCAATGGCCTTGACGTCCTGTCCGGCCTGGCCGCCACCAAGCGTGGTGCTACGGATGCGGCCGGTGGCCGGATCCACGCCAACTACCCGTCCCTGGTTGAAGCCCAGCCATACGGTGCCTGCGGTATCGGTGAACAGGCTACGGACATTCTCGTCCGCATCCATGCTGCCGCCGGGAAGGATTACGCTGCCGTCCAGCGTATAGACGCTGGGTGCACGCGTGTCGTGGCGTGACGCGCCCGATTCGGTCGCGACCCATATGCCGCCGGTGCGGTCTACCAGCAGGGCGCGCACGATGTTGCCGCCGATCGATGCGGGCTCGGCGCGGTTGTGGCGGATGACCGCCACTTCCCCGGTGTCGGGGTTATACGAAGCGATGCCCGCGCCGTCGGTGGCTACCCAGATGCGGCCGTCGGGCAATTCCAGGATGGCGCGTACCGTGCGGCGCTGGATTTGCTCGCTTTCGGCCGATAGGGCTTCCGGTGCGTGCACCTGGCCCTTGGCATCGAGGTACACCACGCCCTGCGAACCGCTGCCAAACCAGATCCGGCCGGTGCGGTCTTCGTCGATGGCCCAGATATCGTTGGCGAGCGCGGCAGCGCCGGCATCGTTGCCGGCGATGAAGCGGGCGAAAGCGTCCTGGCCAGCACGGCGCACGAACAGACCGCTATTGGTGCCAAGCCAGACATTCCCGCGGCTGTCTTCAAGCACCGAAAACGTTTTGGCGTCGGCTTTGAGCTGTGCATTGAGCTCCGGCGGCGCCTGTTCGAGCGTGGCGAGGTCGGCATGCAGGTGTGAAAGGCCATCCTGCGAGGCGATCCAGAAACCTCCTTCGCGATCGGGCGTCATGCCGAAGATACGCGCGCCGGTACCGGTCGCTGCCGAGCTGTCGTAGCGCACGAAGCGATTGGTCTTCGGATCGAAGCGTGCGAGGCCGCCGCTATTGGTGCCTATCAGCAGGCCGCCGTCGGGTAGTGGCAGCAGGTTGCGTATGTAGTTGTCCGGCAGGCTGTCGGGGTTATCGTCGTCCTGGCGGAACACTTGCGTGCGGTAACCATCGTACCGGGCCAATCCGCCCACCGTGCCGATCCAGACCAGCCCGCGCGCATTCTGGGCCAGCGCCGTGGTGGTGGGGTGGGGCAGGCCACGCTCGACGGTCAGGTGTTCGAAGTCGGCGTCGTGCCAACGTCCCCAGCTGCGCGCAATGGATTGCTCAGCCCATGCCGCGGACGGCAACAGGGCCGCCATGCACAGGCCGATCGTCGCCAACACAACGCCCCACCGCTTCACCATCCGGTCTTCAATCTCACTTGGCTGAACCGGTCGGCTCAAGTGGCCGATGGCTCGTCAATGAAGCCGGATGCGCCGGCCGTCCCCCTATTCCCACGCCGCGGGTCTTCTCCCGACGTGCGCACATGCGCGGAGCATGCCCGAGTTCACAAGAACTTGCAGTATCTCGTTCGAGGTCTTGCGTAACCTACTCATTCTATTATAGATGCTGGCGTAAAGCCTGCCTTTGCGGCCACAATCGGTCTGAAGGGTGGCCTTCGCACGGGGGATACGCATGATTTTGGGCAATCGCTTAATCCGGAACGGGTGCCTGGCACTCGCCCTCGTCTCCGCTGCCGCCCTTGCCCAGGATGATCCGGCCTCCCGCCTTGCCATCCATAGCGATGCCACCGGCCATGAACGTTTCCTGGCCGTGCATGGCCAACGCGCACTGATCCAGGGATTGAACGGCGGCGGCCTGGAAGTATTTGCCTTTCCCTTCCAGATCGTCGGCGGATTGCAGGCGGCCTTTCGCCACGAAGGTTCGGTGAGCCTGGTAGACAGCGCGAACCTGCTGCGCGGAATCGACTACGCGCCCGATGGTATTACCCGCACGTATGTCGGCACGGATTATGTGGTCCGCGAGACATTGTTCGTCCCTCGCGATGCAGCCGCCGCGGTTGTTACCTATAGCGTCGAAAGTCCGCATCCGCTGGATATCGTGGTGAGTTTCAACCCGGTGCTCGATCTCATGTGGCCTGGCAGCATCGGCGGCCAGTCGGTGAAGTGGGACGAGAAAGCGTCGGCTTACGTGCTGTTCGAGCCTTCCATGCGTTATGGCGCCTTCGTCGGATCACCGGATGTCGACGCGCACGACAAGCCGACCAACAACGCTCTGGAATCCAATGGTGGCCGCCAGCTTCGCCTGTCACTCAGGGCCGGCGGCAAGGGCGGCCATGATGCACGGCTGGCCTTTGGCATGCTCGAATCGGGCAATGCCGATGCAGGCGCGGCGGTGCGATCGGTGTTGTCGTCGTTGCCCGCCGCGCAGGCCGAGCAACACCGTCACGTGGACGAGGTGCTCGACGGGGGCATCCGCATCCACACCCCCGATGACGAAGTCAACAGCATGCTGTCGTGGGCGGCCATCGCGCTGGATCAGGCATGGGCTTGCAACCCTCAGCTCGGTTGCGGATTCCTTGCCGGATTCGGACCTTCCCGTGAAGCACGGCGCGCGCAATACGAGTGGTATTTCGCCGGCGACGGATTGATCGCCAACGACGCCATGATCGCCACCGGGCGTTATGCCCGGGCGCGCGAAGAACTGGAGTTCATCCTCAAACACCGCGACCAGAAAACCGGGATGATCTGGCACGAGATGAGCCAGAGCGCGGGCCTGATCGACTGGAGCCGCTATCCGTACATGTTCGTGCACGTGGACATCAGTTTCCAGTTCCTTTCCGCGGTGGACCGCTACGTGCGCGCCTCCGGCGATGTTCGCTTCGTCACCGAAAACTACGATGCGCTTGCGCAGGCGTATGCGTATGGCGCGGGCCTGGTTGGCAGCGGCGGCTATCCGCGAATTCCCCCTGGCAAGGAAGGACACAACGAACAGGACAAACTCGGCGATGAACTCTCCCTCTCCATCGCCTGGCAGCACGCGGCGGAGAGTTTCGCCCATCTTGCAACGTTGGCTGGCCACGCTGAGGATGCCGCGCGCGCCAGGACTGCCGCCGAACGAGCGCGCGCCGGGGTACTCAAGCGCTATTGGGTGAACGGCGCCTGGATCGATGCCTACACGCCTGAGGGCAAACCTGTGCATGCACACGGGGCTGAAGCGATGTCGCTGATCGACCTTCACGTGCTTTCCCCGGAACAGGAAAACGGGATACTGGACCAGCTGGCAACGGCGGATTTCCAGACCGACTGGGGTATGCGCAACATCCCGAAGTCCACACCCGGCGCCGATCCCAATTCCTATGCCAATGGCAGCGTCTGGGCCGTCCACACGGCGCATGTGGCTACGGCCTACTGGGCGGCCCATCGTCCCTGGACGGCATCGGCCATGTTCGATGCCCTGGTGGCCTGGAACCGACTCGACTCCCCGGGTCATATCCATGAGTTGGCGGCAGGCGACATCTGGCATCAACAGGTGGAATCGGTTCCAGAGCAAACCTGGTCATCCTCGGGCGTGCTGACGATGGCGGTGGATGGCCTGCTGGGCCTCTCTTTCCCCGCCGGCCAGGCGGTAAGTTTTTCCCCGCATCTGCCAGCCGCGTGGGATGACGTCGGGGCGGACAACATTCCCGTCCCGGGTGGCAAACTCGGTATCCGCATGTCGCGGACGGCCAAGGGGTTTGCCTTCGATATCGGAAACAGCGGGTCACCGATCCCCATCGCCTTGTCGCCCCAGCTTCCCCTGGGTGCGCATCTGCTTGGCGCAACCGTGGAAGGACGGGCGGTCCAGGCCTCGGTGACGAGCCATGGCGAGGAGTCCCATGCCTCCCTGGACGTCGACGCGGTGAAGGGCAATACCCACGTTGAGCTGACGTTTGAGGGTGGCGTCGATATCGGGGTACCCCGCGTGGTCCCCGTTCCAGGGGACACCAGCAAGGGTGCGAAGATCATCAAAATTCACCTGGCAGCCTCTGTTCTCACCATCCAGGCCGATGTCACTGATTCGCCCGTCTCCACGATTCGTATACGTGCCCACGGGATAATCCCGACTGCTGACGGGGCCGACGTGCGTCGCGTGACCGCAGACAGCTTCGACATCACCCCGAAGATGTCGGGCCGGTCCGGCTACCGCCACATCAATCTGGTCGTTCGCCTCGCCCCCGGCGGGTAGGAGACCGGCCTCGGGGGAGCGATTTCTGGCGGTGTTTTTCCCGGTCATGGGTAAACTGGGCTGCGTGTGTCGGCGGCCCCACGGAGGGAGCACAGTGGGCAACAGCAATCACATCGATTTCAACGACGAAACGGCCGTGGCCTATTGGTGCGGTGCGTTCTGCTGCAGTCCCCATGACCTGCGCCAGGCCGCCGAAGTACTCGGTACCGACGAGGCCGCATCGATCGGCATGCTGCTGGCCGAGCCCGCCAGGCGGTCGGTGCCCGATACCCCCTGATCCCTAACAGCCGATGCGCTATGCTCGCAGCGACAGGCGTGGGGGACACGCCGCGAGGGACAAGCCATGGTAACGATCATCCTCCTGGTCATCGTCGTCGCGCTGGTTGCGTACGCGGTATCCATCTACAACGGGCTCGTCACCGCGAAGAACGGTTACAAGAACGCCTTCGCCCAGATCGACGTACAGCTCACCCGACGGCACGACCTCATCCCGAACCTGGTGGAAACGGCCAAGGGCTACCTGGCCCATGAGCGCGGTACGCTCGAAGAGGTGATCCAGGCGCGTAACGCCGCCGTTTCAGGCCTGGCCGCGGCCAAGGCCAATCCGGGCGACCCCGCCGCCATGCAGAACCTCTCCGCCAGCGAGAATTCGCTTACGCAAGGCCTGGGCCGGTTGTTTGCGCTGAGCGAGGCCTATCCGGACCTCAAAGCCAACACCACGATGATGCAGTTGTCCGAGGAGCTTACCTCCACCGAGAACCGCGTCGCCTTCGCACGCCAGGCCTATAACGACTCGGTGATGACCTACAACAACCGTCGCGAGACGTTCCCCGGCTCGCTGCTGGCCGGTGGCTTCCCGGTCGCCGAACCGCTGGCGCTGGAGAACCCCGCCGCGCGCGAAGCGCCGAAGGTCTCGTTTACCTAAGCCTTCGGCCGTCCAGGCATGGATTTCTTCGCCCAGCAGGCACGGATGCGCGGCACCAGCCGCCGCCTGGTGTTCCTGTTCGTGCTGGCCATCGTCGGCATCGTCTTCGTGGTCGATGCCGTGGTGTGGTTTGCCTGGGGCCACCAGCGCACGCCTGACGGCGCCCAGGTGCAGTCGTCAGTGGGGCTGTTGGTGATGAGTTCGGCTGCGGTGCTCGCAGTGATCGCCGGCGCTACCTTGTTCCGCATGGCCAGCCTCCGCGGCGGCGGTTCGGCCGTGGCGCTGCAAATGGGGGCAAAGCAGATTCCGCCCGACACCAACGATCCTGACCTGCGCCGCCTGCGCAATGTGATCGAGGAAGTAGCCATCGCTGCCGGCGTACCGATGCCCGACATCTTCATCATGGAAGAAGAGATGGGCATCAATGCGTTCGCCGCGGGCTATGCGCCGACCGACGCTGCCGTTTGTGTCACGCGTGGCGCACTGGCCATGCTTACCCGCGATGAATTGCAGGGTGTGATCGCGCATGAGTTCTCGCACGTGATCAACGGCGACATGCGCCTGAACATCAAATTGATGGGCCTGCTGTTCGGCATCCTGGTGCTCACCATCATCGGGCGGCAGGTCCTGTGGTGGGGCCCGGGAGCCGGCCGCAAGCGCGACAACAATGGCATTGTGCTGGTGGGCCTGGCGCTGGTGGTGGCCGGATGGATCGGCTATTTCTTCGCCCGGTTGATCCAGGCCGCCGTGGCGCGTTCGCGGGAGAGCCTGGCCGACGCTTCGGCGGTGCAGTTCACCCGGCAGACCACAGGTATCGCCGGTGCACTGAAGAAGATCGCCCGCGCCGAGGAGGGTTCGCGGCTACAGCGTGCCAACGCGCAGGAAGTGGCGCACATGCTGTTCGGCGAGGCTGGGCGTTTCAATTCACTGTTCGCCACGCACCCGCCGATCTACGACCGTATTCGTGCTCTGGAGCCGGGCTTCGATGCCCAGGCGCTGGAGCGTGAACCGCCGCCGGAGCCTTTGTATCGGCAGGCCGATGAGCCGCCGCCGGCGCCAGCGGGCTCGCATCGCTCACCCTGGGATGCCGTGACGGGGCAGGGTGGTTCGGGCCCAGTCGTGCCGATCCCCGGCATCACCGACCCACGTTCACCACTGAATATTCCCGGCGTGATGATCGCAGCCGGTGCGGGCCTGGCGTCCCAGGCCGGCGCTCCCGCCGCGGTGGCGGCGCAGGTGGGCTCCGCCGATGCGTCCGACCTTCAGCGTGCCGAGGAGATCCGCAAGGGTCTTCCACAGGACCTGCGCCAGGCCGTGCGCAATTCGGAGAAAGCGCAGGCGGTTCTGCTGGCCATGGCGCTGGGCAATGGACCCCAGCGAGAGGCCCAGCTGAAGATCATCGACAGCATCGGCGGCCAGGAGCCGCGCGCCGAAGTGCTGGCGGTGGAATCGATGGTACGGGCATTGGATCCCTCGCAGCGCCTGCCGATCGCCTCGCTCGCCTTCCCGGCATTGAGGCGGTGGTCCAATCGCGCGATCACGGTGTTGATCAATGCGTTGAACCAGATGGTGCGCGCGGACGGTCAGGTAGACCTGGACGAATACTGTCTGGTGAAATTGGTGACAGTGCAGCTGTCCGAGGCGCTGAACCCGCGGAATATTCCCCTGCCGGGGACGGGCAAGCTTGCCGCCGCGCGCGGCAGTTTTGCCCTGGTCAGCGCCGTGGTGGCGCAGTTCGGCAACGACGATCCGCTGGCCGCGCGCAAGGCGTGGCAGGCTGGCATGAGCGAGGCGCTGGCAGGCGATACGTCCGCCTACGCGCCGCCGCCGGACGACTGGCAGGGTGCGCTGGATGCAGCGCTCGCCGAACTCGACCGCCTGGCGCCGATGTCCAAGGAGCTCGTGGTTCGCGGCCTTACCAGCGTGGTGATGGCTGACGGTACGTTGCGGCGGGTGGAGGCGGAACTGCTGCGGGTGATCTGCGCCACCTTGCATTGTCCTCTGCCGGCTTTGGTTTGACTCCAAACCTTAAGGAACGACAGGACATCTGGGCGCGCGTCAAGGTTGGCACCATGGTAAAAATCGGCCCATAAGCGCAGCGATGCGGCTACGGTTTTTTTGACATATATGGCAAATTTCGACTAACTCCGGCCATTTTTTGCCATATATGTCAAATGCAGGGACTTCCCGAATCAGGCGCGGCCGAAGCCGTTCGTGCCCACCGGTTCGCTGGTCGGCCTTCGCGTGGAGCGTATAACCGGTTCGTGACGCTATCGGTTTATGCGCAAGGCCCTGCTCTTGCGTAACTACCCCTCGTTCCCGCAAGATCCTTCCATCCGCGGCACGGAGCCGCTGGGATTCGGGGGAATCCATGCACGCATTCGTTCGATCGCTCGCCCTTCCAGCCTGCGGGCTGATCACTTTGATGTCTGGTTGCGTGGCGGGGACCAAGACGCCCATGCCCACGGGCGCGTCTTCCACTCTGGAAGGCAGGTCGCTTACGTATGCAACGCACACGATGCCCGATTTCGCCGCTTTCACGGCGGGAAAAGCCACATTTGGCATGATCGGTGGCGCGATGATGATTTCCGCCGGCAACGCAATAGTTCTGGAAAACCACGTTCCTGATCCTTCCGTCGGCCTGCGCGAAAGACTGGGCGCAAAGCTGCAGTCGGCGCATCACATGCCGCTGGTAGTTACCGGCCCGGGTGATGACGCTACGAGCAAGCTGTCTGAACTCGTGGCGAAACACCATGGCGCTGACTACCTGTTGGATGTCGAGACCCTGGGTTGGGGCTTCTACTACTTTCCCACGGATTGGTCGCATTACAGGGTCTCGTACGTGGCCCATGTGCGTCTGATCGACCTTCACTCCGGTCACATCGTGGCAGAGTCCACGTGCAAGACATCAGCTGGTGATGGCAAGGGCGAAAAAGCGCCCTCCCGGGATGAACTCCTGGCCAACCGAGCGGCACTGTTGAAGTCCGATGGCAGTCACTTCATCGATACCTGCGAGCAGACGCTGGCGCGGGAAGGAGTGTTGATCTAGGCGTCCAGCGCCCGGGTCTCGTGCAGCCGCCGCAGATCCAGGTGCAATATGCCTTCGATATCGGTCACCACGTCGGCGAACTGGTGGTCGATGAGGATGTCCTTGCGGCCGTAGCTGTGGCTGCCCTGCGACTGCGTCGCCAGCAGGGTATCCACGCCGCTCACCATCGCCGCCAGGATGAAACGCTCGTTGCTTGCAAGGGCCTTGAGTAGGTCGCTGCCGGGTTCGAGCAGGTGCACGAGCATCCACGACAGGCTGAGCATCGGGTTGTGTGAATGAACCAGCGTCAGTTCCACCAGCCGCCGGTAGGTGCCGCCGTTGGGCTCGTCCACGCGTTGCAACCATGACAGCTGGGCGTTGACGTCGGCCAGCGGGCGAGTGCGGATCGACGCCATGCGCACCATCAGCGCCGGTTCGCCCCGGAACAGGCCGATCACGGCGACCTTGCTGAAGACGATGCTGGCACGCGGACGCGAGAAGCGGGCGAAGATCAGGCCGGTGTTGGTGGCCGTAAAGAACAGGCCCAGCAGGATCTCGAAGGCGGCGATCGAATGCCCCAGGTGGCTGGCCGGCGCCATGTTGCCGTAGCCCACGGTGGCCAGGGTTTCGACCGAGAAGAAAAAGCCATCGGCGAAGGAATGCGGTACGGCATTGGCTATGGCGCCCGGAAAGGACGCGTATATCGTGCCGAATACAACATTGATGCCGATGAACACCAGGGTGACCAGGCCGACGAAGGTTGGCCAGGTCATTTCCATCGTGCGGTAATAAAGGTCGCTGAGCGGATGCGGGCCACCGACCTTGAAGGCCTGGAAGCCGCCGAGGTCGATGCGTTGCCGGTGGGGATGTTTTTTGAAGGGAGCCATGCGCCTAGTATGCAACGTTCGCCAGGCCTGTCAGGGACTGCGGGTCGGTCAGGGAATGGAAGATGCCGGGTCGATGTTGTCCGGAACTTCGGTAAGCGTGGCGGCCGAAGGCGGTCGTGGATAGACGAGGTCTACCTCGGGGGTTTCTGACAGCGAGCGCATGAAGTCCTCGACTTCCCGCCTGGAGGACAGCACCACCACCCGCTTGGCGCCACGCGTGGCATCCAGTTGCTGCATCAGCGCCGGACGACGCATGTCGGGGTAGGTGAGGATCCACCATACGAACGACAGGTCCAGCCGCTCCCTGCAGCCCTCAGCACCGACATCCGGCCGCACATGGCCCCGGTACTGCCACCAGCGGCGAAGCACGCGCCACAGGCATAGCAGGCGGGGCATGTCGAGGAACACCACGGTGTCGCAGGCGGCAATGCGGCGCTCCAGGGTGCCGCCGTAGTTGCCGTCCATTACCCAGGCGTCCTCCGACAGCAGGCGGGCCACCGTGGTGGACCAGGCGTTCTTCGTCGGTTCCGTCCAGTTCGGCAGCCAGTAATGGGTATCGAGGTGGATCAGAGGCAGGTCTAGCTCACTGGACAGCCGACGGGCAAACGCCGACTTGCCGGCACCACCAGACCCGACCACTAGGACGCGCTTCATGCAGGTGTTCTCCGTAGTCCCCTGTCCGGCAGATCGGATCCTCTGAAGGATCCCGCCGCATTTTGAGCATAGTTTGCGACATTTTGCCCAGGGAATCTGCGACCGTTACTAAAGACATCGCCGATGTCGCACCGCATCATGGTCGGGTTGCCCTAAATGGGGCGACCGGGCATGGAAACCCGTTGCGGTGCGGGCGGCGTCACGATGTGGCGTCGTCCGCGCGCTGCCTATGGCGGCGTGCTGGGCAGGTTTATCCTGGCCGTTCACCGTTGCGGTTTCCATCCTGGCACGCCGCCACCCCATCCGGGGTGGCGGATCGCCCCGGAGCTAAGGATGGCTTGCCCCGACAATACCGAACGCCAGGCCCTGATCGGGCAGGTCATGGAGGGTTCCGCCCGGATGGAGGTGGCCCTGGAAAGCTGCATCCGCGCCTGCCTGGATACGCCCCGCCCGGAAATGTTCGCTCCATTGTTGCTCAAGCAGACCTTTCGCCAACAGGTGGAGGTTCTGGAGGAGACAGCTGCGCTACTTTTCGAGCGGCATCATCCGACGTACATCGCCTTTCGCCGATGGCTGCGCCGCCTCGAGCGGCTGCGGCGGCGACGGAATGCCCTGGTACATGTGCTGCTGCGGCTGGATGCCAGCCTTGCCAATGTGGGGCAGCTTCGCGCTGAAGTCGTGCGCCTGGAAGAGGAGTGCGAAGCTGCCGACGGATGGGCGTCGCTGCTGGCTGCCCGTGTCGAAGCAAGTCGGGTGCTGACGTCCTAGGCGATTTTTCTGTCATTGAAGATGATGCATGCTCAGCGTTTCGACATGTTGACGGAGGTCATCCATGGTTTCGAAAGTATCGACATTCCTGATGTTCGAGGGCGACGCCGAAGAGGCAATGGACTTCTACGTATCACTTTTCCCCGGGTCGACGGTGGAAAGTGTGAAGCGTTATGGCGCTGGAGAGCCGGGTCTCGAAGGCAGCATCAAGGTGGCCTCGTTCCAGATTCACGGCCACTCATTCATGTGCTCGGACTCGCCGGTAAAGCACGACTTCACCTTCACCCCTTCGATATCGGTGTTCATCGATTACGACGACGACCAGGAACTGGCCCAGGCCTTCGAGAGGTTGTCCGCCGGCGGCAAGGTTTACATGCCGCTGGACAACTACGGCTTCAGCCGGCGATTCGGCTGGGTCGGTGATCGGTTTGGGTGTCGTGGCAGTTGAACTTGCCAAACTTATTTACTGCATAGTAATCAATTACTTGACGGGATTTCTCGGCGCTTGGTATTTATCGGCTTGTTTCATATGTCGATTTTTTGTTGAAAAATCGACACGTTTTCAAGTAGTGTCGATGACATCGACATATCCCAATAACGTGTCGAAAAAAACTGGTTTTATAGACATATGCCTTTTGACGCACGCCGACCCTATAACGACCTCTCGACCCTCCCTCCGAAGGTCGTGCTGGAGACCAAGTCGGTGCTCAAACGTTGCATCGAGGGCAGGGCCGCGCTTGCAGAGCTAAAGGCCGTAGGCGCCTTGTTGCCTAACCAGGCTGTCCTCATCAACACCATTCCCCTGCTTGAGGCCCAGGCGAGCAGCGAGATCGAGAACATCGTCACCACGGGTGATGCGCTTTTCAAGTTCTCTCAATTCGAAGAACTGGCCCATGACCCGGCCACCAAGGAGGCGCTGCGCTATCGCGCTGCACTGCGGGAAGGCTTCGACTCGCTTGCAGTGCGTCCCCTTTGCACAAATACCGCCGTGGACATCTGCAGCACCTTGCAGGGGCGGTTTATGGATGTGCGCAAAATTCCCGGCACGGCTCTTACCAATGCGTCCACGGGCGAGGTGGTCTACACCCCGCCCGACGGCGAAGCGTTGTTGCGTCAGAAGCTTGCCAACTGGGAGCAGTTCATACACGAAGCCTCCGATGTGGATCCGTTGGTCAGGATGATCGTCGCCCACTATCAGTTCGAGGCTATCCATCCCTTTCTCGATGGCAATGGCCGTACAGGGCGTGTATTGAACCTGCTGGTGCTGGTGCAAGAAGGATTGCTGGATCTGCCGGTGCTTTACCTGTCGCGCTACATCCTTCGGCACCGGAACGACTATTACCGATTGCTGCTCGCGGTGACGGTAAACGGCGCGTGGGAAGAATGGATTATTTTCATGCTCGATGCGGTGATCGACACTGCTCGATGGACCGCGGCGAAAATCTGGGCCATTCGCGACCTCCAGGCACGTGCCGTGGAGTTTGTCAGAGTCAGGGCCGGCGCGATCTATACGCGAGAACTCGTCGACGTACTGTTCGAGCAGCCCTACTGCCGCATCCAGAACCTTGTCGATGCGGGCATCGCCAGGCGCCAGACGGCGTCAGTGTATCTAAAACAACTTGTCGACCTTGGTATGTTAGGTGAGATCAAGGTAGGTCGCGAGAAGCTCTTCATCCACAAGAATTTCATGCAATTGTTGATGACGGACCACAAGGCTGTGCTTACTTACGGCTGACACCTGTCACGCCGGCCTTCCATGCTCTGCTCCATAGATCGCCAGATAACCATCCAGGTCGGGGGTGCGAAGGCCGAGTGTTTCCAGGATGGCGGCCATGAAGGTCACTGGTGCGGCTCCTGATGCCGTGATGGGATGTCTCCTGGCGCGAGGCGTTGAATCCGTTGTCGAACCGGGAGATTATCAACTCGGGCGTCTTCGAGCCCTCAAGGGGGTCCGTGGACGCCATACCGACTCGACCGGCCCGCCGGCGACGCCGCCTTTGGTTCGGCGAGCGCACGATCGCGCTGCTGCTTACCGTGCTGCTCGCCCTGGCGGTGACCGGCTTGATCCTGCACGACGTGGAGCGCAGCCTGCTTTACCCGGCCCCGCCACAGACCGAGGCCTGGGGAACCGAGGTGCTCAAGCGCCCCGACGTGGTGCTTCGCGGCTGGATCGTCCGGCCGGACGCCGCCGATGCCTGGGTGGTGTTCGGTGGCAACGGGCTGGCGCTGCCTCCGGTGGGTCGTGCCTGGCAGGGGTGCACGGAGCGCGCGATCTACCTGGTGCCGTATCGTGGCTATGAAGGGCAGGAAGGGCGGCCGGGCGAGAAGGACATGGTGGCGGATGGCATAGCCCTGGTTCGTCAGGCCCAGCAGGCGCATCGCCATGTCGGCATCATCGGAGTCAGCCTGGGTACGGGTGTCGCCACCCAGGTCGCCGTGCAGGCGCGGCCGGACAAATTGCTGCTGGTCACACCGTACGATCGCATGGATCTCGTGGCCCAGGATTATTTGCCCCAATGGCCCGTGAAGTGGATAGTCAGCGACACTTACGACAGCGCCAGTGCAGCGGCGAAACTGGGCGATCTTCCCGTGGCGTTCCTGCAGGCTGATCATGACGAGATCATCGCTGCCGAACGAACACGTGGCTTGGCCGCGGCGCTTCCCGTGCCTCCGTCGCCGTGGATGCACGTGTCGACCACCCACAATGGCGTTTGGAATGAGCCGGAGTTGTGCAGCTTTGTGAGACAGGGGAAGTGAGACGTTGCAGGAGTTTCGGACTTGCTCGGCACCTTGCGACCACTCACCACATCTCGCCTCGTGTGTATGATTAAATCATACACATCCGGCTAAGTCGGTCAATCAGCTTTTTCCTAGTCCTGCACCTTGAGGAGCAGCTTCCCGGTATGTGACCCATCGAAAAGTCGATTAAGCACCTCCGGCGCATTCTCCAACCCCTCGGCAATGGTCTCCTCGGTCTTTAACTTCCCTTCCAGGATCCACCCCGCAATGGCCTGCACGGCTTCCTTCGTCTTGCGATAGTCGAAGGCCAGGAACCCCTTCACCGTGAGGCGCTTGACGATCATGATCGAAAAATCATCGCTGGGTTTCTTCTCGCCGGTATAGCCGGAAATCAGGCCACATAGCGCGACACGCCCGCCGATCACCATGCGTGAGAGCACCGCACGCATGACTTCACCGCCCACGTTCTCGAAATTCACGTGCACGCCGTCGGGTGTGGCGGCCTTGAGTTGCTGCTTGAAGTCGGCGGCCTTGTAGTCGACGGCGGCATCGAAGCCGAGGGTCTCGGTGAGGTATTTGCATTTGTCCGCGCCGCCGGCGATGCCGACCACGCGGGCGCCCATGATCTTGGCGATCTGGCCGGCGACGGAGCCGACCGAGCCTGCAGCGGCGGAGATAACAATGGTCTCGCCGGGCTGCACGGGGGCAATGTCGGTAAGGCCGTAATAGGCGGTGATGCCCGACAAACCGCACGCGCCGAGCAGGGTGGGCAGCGGTAGCGGCGACGTCGGCAGCTTCACCAGTTCTTTAGCATGAGAGGCGTCGAGGATGGCGTGGTCTTGCCAGTTCAACAGGCCTTGCACCAGATCGCCTTCGGCAAAGCGTTCGTTCTTCGACGCCACGACGCGGCCAAGGCCGCCGGCGCGCATCACTTCACCGATGGCTACCGGCGGCATGTACTGCGGGATGTCGCTCATCCACACGCGGTTGGTCGGGTCCATCGAGATGTAGAGCACCTTCACGTGCACCTGGCCATCTTCAAGCGCGGGCAGGGCGTGTTCGACCAGGTCGAAGTCGGACTTCTTGACCAGGCCTTCGGGGCGGGACTTGAGCAGGAGCTGGCGTTGCGTGGTCATGGCTATTCCTTCAGACGGCTGCGGCGCCGCCATCGATGAGCATTTCGGCGGCGGTGACAAACCGGCTTTCGTTGGAGGCGAGGTACACGGCTGCATAGGCCACGTCGTCCGGGTCGCCAAGACGGGCCATGGGTACGCCGCGGATCAGTTTCTTCGTCGCTTCCTCTTCGCCCAATGCCTTGAAGAATGGCTCCACGATGCCGGTGCGGATGAAGGCCGGGTGGATGGAGTTGCAGCGGATGTCCACCTTCTGTTTCGCGCAGTCCACGGCGATCGATTTGGTGAGCATGGCCACGGCAGCCTTGGAGGTGTTGTAGACGGTGTAGTTGGGGTCGACCTTGTGCGCGGCGAGCGAGGAGATATTCACGATCGACGCGGGGGTGTTTTCCTTGAGGAATTTCATCGCATGCTTGCAGCCTAAGTAAACCGCTTCCACGTTGATGTCCATCACGCGTCGCCAGTCTTTCGGTTCCAGGGTTTCCACGCCACCGAGCGCGCCGATGCCGGCGTTGTTCACCAGCACGGAGATGCCGCCCATCGCCTTTGAAGCTTCGGCCAGCACGGCGAGCCAACGTGCTTCATCGCGTACATCCTGCGCGGCTGACCATGCCACGGTAGTACCGGCCTCCTGGTTGATATCGTCGGCCACCGCAGCGACGGAAGCGCCGTCGAGATCGGTAACGAATACCCTGGCGCCTTGACGCGCGAACATCTGCGCCATGGCTTTGCCGAGGCCACCGGCCGCGCCGGTGATGAAAGCCTTCTTGCCGTCCAGACGACCGTGGTGGTTCGTGCTCATGCTTGGAATTCCAGGTTAGACCGAGAGATAACCGCCATCGACGTTGAGGATGGCGCCGGTGGTGTAGGAGGCAGCATCAGACGCCAGGTACAGCGCGGCGCCGGCCATTTCCGAGGGTTGTGCAACACGTCGCATGGGCACGTGAGCCAGCGCCTGCTTCAGGATCGCCGGCGTATTGACCAGCACCGAGGCGAACTTGGTATCGGTCAGGCCCGGCAAGAGGGCATTGCAACGAACGCCTTGTTCGGCGCATTCCACGGCGAAGGCCTTGGTCATGGAGATCACCGCGGCCTTGGTAATGGAGTAGATGCCCTGCTGGAAGCCCGGGACTACGCCATTGACCGAAGCCACATTGACGATGGCACCGCCGCCGTTCTTCGCCATCAGCTTTGCGCCCAGCGACGACATGAAGAAATAGCCGCGGATGTTCACGTCCACCGTCTTGGTGAACACCGCTTCGTCGGTGTCGGTAATGTGGCCGAAGAACGGGTTGGTGGCAGCGTTGTTCACCAGGATGTCCAGGCGGCCGTGTTTTTCCCCGATGGCGGAATACAGCGCGCGGATCTGCTCCATCTCGCCGATGTGACAGGCCATGGCCTCGGCTTTACCGCCGTCGGCTGTCATGCCATCCACCACTGATTGGCAATCCGCCAGCTTGCGGCTGGAGACAATGACATGCGCGCCACGTGCGGCGAAAAGGCGGGCGATTTCCTCGCCAATGCCGCGGCTGGCGCCGGTAACGAGGGCGATCTTGCCGGAAAGGTCGAAGGGATCCTGGCTCATGCGTGTGCCTTGTCTAGCGATGGGTGAGGAGCGCGGCGTCGCCGGCGTCCTCAAGATGGGGAGCGGTGTTGTAGCTGAAGAAGGTAGGGGCCCCGCGCGCGGTGCGCAGGGTAGTAAGGCTGGTGTTGATCAGCGGGTAGGCAAGGCTGAAGGTGTTTTCTTCTGGCATCTGCAGCAGTGACTGCACCATCACGGCGATCGGGCCGCCGGAGGTGAACACCCAGGTTATCTCCGCCGCGTGTCCGGCGAGATACTTCAACGAGTCGAGCACGCGTTCACGGAACTTAGGCCAGGTTTCATCGTGGGCGGCTTCGCTGCCGGCACCGACCCAAGCCGCGATGGCCTGGCTGAAGAGTGCCTGGAAGGCCTTGTGCGGGTCGGGGTGGGCGCGCATTTCCGCGTGCAGGGCGGTTTCGTCGGGGAGGTCCGGCCGGTGTCGGCGAAGGATCTCCACGTGGTTGAGTTCATCCAGGCCCGGATTCACCTCGAAGGCCATGTCGACACCGGCGGCCTCAAGGCACAGTGACGCCGTGCGGTGGTGGCGTTGCATGCTGCCAGCCAGTACGCGGTCGGGCTTACCGTGGGTGCGGGCCAGCCATCGGCCCAGCAAAACCGATTGTTCTTCCCCGCGTGGCGAAAGCCGGTCGTAGTCGGCTGCGCCGAAGCTGGCCTGGCCATGCCGGATCAGGATGATGCTGCCCATCAGTGGCCTTGTTCCATCAGCTTGCGGCAGCGCTGGCCCATGTATGCCGCGGCCTGTCCGAATCCCTTGAAGCGGGGATTGGTGGTCTGGCCCAGTGCGAAACGGCGGTAGATCTGCTGGATGATCACCATAAGCCTGAACAGGCCGAATACTTCGTAGAAGCGGAAGTTTTCGATCCGGCGGCCTGTGCGTTCGGCGTAATAGGCCACCACCTCAGCGCGCGTGAGCATGCCGGGGGCATTGGAGGGCTGTAGCCGGAATGCCTGGAATGTTGCATCGTCGTCGGTCTGTACCCAATAGGCCAGTGATGAGCCCAGGTCCATCAGCGGATCGCCTACCGTGGCCAGTTCCCAGTCGAGCACGCCAATGATGCGCAGTGGGTCAGCAGGATCCAGCACCACGTTGTCGAAGCGGAAGTCGTTATGGATCACGCACGAAGCGACGTCCGTCGTGCGGTTGGCCTGGAGCCAGGCGATGATGTCTTCACTGGGATCGGTGCCTTCGGTGAGCGCCTGGCGCCAGCGTTGAGCCCACCCGGACAACTGCCGCTGTACGTAGCCTTCGCCGCGACCGAGCGAGGCGATGTCCGCGTGGCTTGCATCTATGGCATGCAGATCCACCAGGCGATCGATGAAACCGTGGCAGAGCGCGCGCGTACGTTCGGCATCCAGACCAAGGGTATCGGGCATGTCCTTGCGCAGGATCACGCCGCGGATGGGTTCCATGGCGAAGAACGGCCGACCGATGATGGCGTCGTCCTCGCACACGGCCAGGATCGCCGGCACGTAGGGGTAACGCTTGCCTACCGCCGCCATCACCCGCGCCTCGCGCAACATGTCGTGCGCCGAAGCGGCCTTGGCACCCTTCGGCGCGGTGCGCAGCACCACTTGCCGGTTTCCCCAGCCGAGAAGGTAGGTAAGGTTCGACGCGCCGCCGGGGAATTGTTCGAGGGTGGGCGTGCCGGTGAGCCCATCGATGTGTTGCCTGAAAAAAGCATCGAGCGCCGCGACGTCGAGCTGGTCTTCCTCGCGAACGGGTCGCGCCTGGTCGGTTGCTGCCGTCACGATGCTTTTTCCTTCTGCATCTTTAACTCCTGCCGTGCGATCACCGCGCGATGCACTTCATCGGGGCCATCGGCCAGGCGCAGCACGCGTGCATGGGCGTAGAGCGCGGCCAGGGGGAAGTCATCAGAAAGGCCGGCACCGCCGTGGATCTGGATAGCGGCATCGGCGGCCTTTTGCGCCACCATCGGTACAACCACCTTGATCTGGGAAACCAGGCTCAACGCCGCCTTGATGCCCTGGGTGTCTATCGTCCAGGCGGCCTTCAAGGTAAGCAGGCGCGCCTGTTCGATGGCGATGCGAAGGTCCGCGATGATGTCGCCATTGCCACCGAGCATCGCCAATGGCTTGCCGAACGCCTGGCGTGACAATGCCCGCGTGCACAGCAGGGTGAGTGCGCGCTCGGCGGCACCGATGGCCCGCATGCAGTGATGAATTCGGCCCGGCCCCAACCGGCCCTGCGCGATCTGGAAGCCTTTTCCCAAGCCAAGGATCACGTTCGATGCCGGCACGCGCACGTGATCGAAGCGTACCTGGCCGTGACCTGAGGGTTCGTCGTAGGTACCGAACACCGGCAGCATGCGTTCGATAGTGACACCCGGTGCATCGAGCGGACACAGCACCATGGAGTGCCGGTGGTGCGGTTCGGCGTCGGGATCGGTGAGCCCCATGAAGATCACCACCTTGCAATGCGGATGGCCGATGCCGGTGGACCACCACTTGGCGCCGTTGAGCACGATTTCATCGCCGTCGGGGGTGGCCGTGGCACGCATGTTGGTGGCGTCGGAGGACGCGACATCCGGTTCGGTCATGCAGAACGCCGAACGGATGCGGCCGGCGAGCAGCGGCTCCAACCATTGGCTCTTCTGCCCGGCTGAACCGTAGCGCAGCAACACCTCCATGTTGCCGGTGTCCGGCGCGTTGCAGTTGAATACTTCCGGGGCGATGAACGAGTGGCCCATGATTTCGGCCAGGGGTGCGTAGTCCTGATTGGACAGGCCGCCTTCGTCGTCGGGCAGGAA
The DNA here is from genome assembly GCF_036499745.1 of Pinirhizobacter sp. NCBI lineage: Bacteria > Pseudomonadati > Pseudomonadota > Gammaproteobacteria > Lysobacterales > Rhodanobacteraceae > Pinirhizobacter > Pinirhizobacter sp. The sequence continues at coordinate 65,430 of NZ_DASYDG010000015.1, read as the reverse complement.
CAGGTTCCACAAGCCCGCGGCATGGGCGCGTTCCTTCAGTTCCTCCATCACCGCCGGTTGGCGCCAGCTGCGCCAGTCGGAACTGCCGTTCAGGGACTCATGCCAGGTTTTCTCGGCAGGAAGAATCTGCTCCGCCATGAAGCGGGTGAGTTTCTCGCCGAGTTCCCGGCTGCGGGCCGAAGGGGCGAAGTCCATCGTGCACGGTCCTTAAGCGACAGGCAGAAACCCGAGCGTACGCCAACGTATGGAATCAGTAAAATGAATGTGTCTTATGCGTGGTCATGAATTAAAGTAATGTGCTGGCATGCCCCGCAACGACAAGCGCATCGATCTCAATCTCTTCCGCGTGCTCGACGCCATCCACGCCGAGGGAGGTATCGGCGCGGCCGCGCGGGCGCTGCACCTGACCCAGCCGGCGGTCACCCATGCCCTGAACCGGTTGCGCGAGCACTTCGACGATCCGTTGTTCGTCAGGCAGGGAAACCGCGTGGTGCCCACCGACCAGGCGCGGGCGATCATCGAGGATGTCCGCCTGCACCTGAAGGGGCTTCAGGACACCACGCGCCGGCAGGCAGGCTTCGAGCCCTCGCGCCTGCAGATGGAATTCACCGTGGGTTTCCGTGACATCCTGGAGTCCATCGTCTTTCCTCGCCTGTTGCCGCGACTCGAATGCGAGGCGCCGCAGGTACGCATTGCCAGCCGCCGCGTGCCGGCCGTGGATGTGGAACGCGAACTGGTGGCGGGCCATGTCGATCTGGTGATCGACCGCTCACTGAAGGTAGGCGCACACGTGGTGCATGAGCACCTGGTGGACGAAGGCCTGGTGGTGGTAATGCGGCGTGGGCATCCACTCGACGGCGCAGCATTGCGCAAGATCGATTACCTGGCCGCGCGGCACGTAGCGGTATCACCTTTTGGTGAGCCGATCGCGCTGGATGTCCTATTGGGACAGGACGGGCGTTTCCGCAATATCGCGCTTACCTGCCAGCACTATTTCTCAGCTGCGCAGATTGCCGCGGACAGCGATCTGTTGCTGACCATGCCGCGGTCATATGCCCTGAGTGTATCGGGCAGCTTGCCGATATCACTTCATCCGCTGCCGATCCGGCTCAAGCCCATCCCGGTGCGGATGTATTGGCATGAATCCAAACGGGGTGATCAAGCACATGCCTGGTTCCGCGGCGTACTGTCTGAAATGGTGGTAGCGGCCATGCCGCACCAGGCGGCATGACCTTGCCATCAACCTGTTACCAGATCTTCACCCGCTGGCTCGGATCCAGGTAAAGCTTCTGCCCCGGCTGCGGCTTGAACGCGTCGTACCAGCCATCGATATTGCGCACGGTCTGGGCACGGAACTGGCCCGGCGCATGGCCGTCGCCGATCAGTTGCGCGCGCAACGCCGCTTCGCGGGTCTTCGTGCGCCACGACTGCGCGAACGACAGGAAGAAACGCTCGTCGCCGGTCAGGCCGTCGATCACCGGCGCAGGCTTGCCGCCCAGCGACTTGTGGTACGCAGCCAACGCGATCGTCAGTCCCGAAACGTCGGCGATATTCTCACCGAGGGTCTGCTGGCCGTTCACATGCAGGCCCGGCAGGGCTTCGTACTGGTTGTACTGCTCGACCAGCTTCTGGCCGGCGGCCTTGAAGTGGGCTTCATCGGCCGGTGTCCACCAGTTGGCCAGGCGTCCCTGCGCATCGAATTCAGCGCCGGTGTTATCGAAGCTGTGGCTGATCTCGTGGCCGATCACGGCGCCGATCGAACCGTAGTTGGTGGCAGCGTCCGCTTTCGGATCAAAGAACGGCGCCTCCAGGATAGCTGCCGGGAAATTGAGCGCGTTCTGCAGAGGCAGGTTCACCGCGTTCACCGTCTGCGGGGTCATCCACCATTCGTTGCGGTCAACCTTGGCATTGAGCTTGGCCAGCTGGTGTGCGGTCTCGTAGCGTCCGGCACGCAGGCTGTTGCCTACCGGATCATTCGGCGAGATCTTGAGTTTGGAATAGTCGCGCCAGGTTTCCGGATACCCCACGCCCACCAGCAGGGTATCGAGCTTGGCCTTCGCCTTCGCGCGGGTGGCCGGCGTCATCCAGTCGAGCGAGTCCACGCGGTCGGCGAAGGCGGCGATGATGTTCTTCACCATCTGCTGCACTTCGGCCTTGGACGAGGCCGGGAAATAACGCTTCACGTACACCTTGCCCACGGCGTCGCCAAGGTCCGCATTGACCCGGCCGATGCCGCGCTTGTAGCGGTCGCGCTGCTTGGGCGTGCCGGAAAGCACGGTGCCGTAGAAGCCGAAGCTCAGGTCGTTGTATGCCTTGGGCAGCAGGCCCGCGCTGTGGTTGATGGCGTGGAAGCGAAGGTAGTCTTTCCACGTCTGCAGCGGTTGGCTTGCCACCAGCGCCGACACATCGTGCACCGTGCCCGGCTGCCAGACATTGATCGTCTTGGCCTTGTCCAGGTGCGCGGCGCCGAAGTACTCAGCCCAGTCGATGCCCGGGGCCTTGCTGGCAAACTCAGCCGTGGGCCAGGGGTTGTTCGCCTTGTGGATGTCCTCGCTGTCCACGATGCTTTCCTGGGCCGTGGCGATCTTGGTTTCCAGGTCGAAGATGGCCTTGGCTTTCGCCTCGGCATCGGGCGTGCCGGCCTGCTTCAGGATGGCGGCGATATAGGTTTGATAGGCCGTGCGCGCATCGGCCATGGATTTGTCCTTGCCCAGGTAATAATCCCGGTTGGGCATGCCCAAGCCACCCTGCAACAGATAGGGCATCGAGTGCGTGGGATCTTCCAGCCCCTGGGATACCCACAGCCCGAACAGGTTCTCGGTGTCGAGGTTGGTGGCGTTGATCGGGTCGACGTCTGCTCGCAGGCCGTCACCAAGCACGCGGGAGAGATCCTTCACCGAGCTGATCGCTTCGATCTGGTCGAAGCTGGCCTTCAGGGGCGCCAGGCCGTTCTTCTCGATCGCCGCTTCGTCCATGAAGGCGGCGTAATAATCAGCGATCAGCCGCGCGTCGCTATTGGCCGGCGGGTTGCCCTTGCCGGCGTCGCGGATCAACTCCGCGTTGCGCTTCTCGGCTTTCTCGAACACCTGCAGGAAGATGCCGGTGCTGGCCCGGTCGGCCGGGATCACCGCGGTCTTGCGCCAGGTGCCATTGGCGTAGCTGTCGAAGTCGTCGCCGGGCTTCACAGACTTGTCCATGCCGGCAAGGTCGATGCCCGAAGGCTTAGTCTGGGCCATGGCCGGCGAGGCCAGGGCTGCGAGGATGGCGGTGGCAAGAAGCCAGCGGGATGCGGTCATGTCGGCACGTCCTTGGAGAAGGTGCGTGAACGATAGTCCCCGCGGGGTGTCGCGGGGACCATGACCTTTGGGAGGGGTGAAACGCCGCTCAACCTGCCTTGGCTGTTTTAAGGTCAGTCGAAGGTGGGCAGGTCGAAAACCAGCACTTCGGCCTTGTCACCGTGGCCGAGCTTCACCATCGATTCCTCGCGCATCATCACCGCATCGCCGGCACGCACCGCCGTGCCGTTCACATCCAGTGCGCCGCGCACCACGTGCACGTAGACGATGCGGCCTTCGGCGATGGCAAGGCTTGCTTCCTCGGCGCCATCGATAAGCCCGGCATAGAGCCGTATGTCCTGGTGCACCACCACCGAGCCCTCGGCACCGTCACGGCTGCCCACCAGGCGCAGACGGCCCCGCTTCTGGCTGTCGGGAAATTCCTTCTGCTCGTAGCCGGGCTTGAGGCCCGCGCGCTCGGGGATCACCCAGATCTGCAGGAAGTGCGTGCTGCCGTTGGCGTTGTTGCGCTCGGAGTGCACCACGCCGGTACCTGCGCTCATGCGCTGCACTTCGCCCGGACGGATCACCACCTTGTTGCCGATGGAATCCTCGTGGGCCAGTTCGCCCTCCAGCACGTAGCTGATGATCTCCATGTCCCGGTGCGGATGCGAGCCGAATCCGGTGCCCGCTTCGATGCGGTCTTCGTTGATCACGCGCAGCGGGCCGAAATGCACGTGGTTATCGTCGCGGTAGTCGGCGAACGAAAAGCTATGGTGGGAATCGAGCCACCCGTGGTTGGCGTGGCCGCGGTCTTCGGAACGACGAAGGGTAAGCATGGCTTGAACTCCTTGATTGATAGTTGCCATTTTCCTCGCTCGGACAATAACCCGGTAGATAGCGAAAAGCGCACCGATCGTTTCCATTTCGATACCAATGCCCATTATCCCGGCCAAGGGCGCCCCGCCGGACGGCGCAGGGCGTAGCATCTGATCCCATGCAGCAGGAGCATCCATGAGCGATACGAAGGTCAAGGGCATCGAGCCTTACGAGAGGCCGGCGGGCGGCTGGGGTGCGTTGCGCGCCGTGGCCTCGGCGTTGGCCGGGCAAATGGCCGTGGGCCGTGAATCGGCGGCCCTACGCAAGATGAACCAGCCTACCGGGTTCGACTGTCCGGGCTGCGCCTGGCCCGATCCCAAGCACACCTCCAGCTTCGAGTTTTGCGAAAACGGGGCCAAGGCCGTGTCGTGGGAGGCCACCGGCAAGCGGGTGAAGCCTGAGTTCTTCGCCAAGAACCCGGTGAGTGAGCTGTGGAACCTCTCTGACTATGCGCTCGAGGGGCTAGGCCGCCTGACCCATCCGATGGCTTATGACGCGGGCACCGATACCTACCGCGAAGTAAGCTGGGATGAAGCCTTCCAGCGCATCGGCGCAGCGCTCCGGGCATTGCCTGATCCGGACATGGCCGAGTTCTACACCTCCGGACGTGCCTCGAACGAGGCGGCGTTCCTGTACCAGTTGTTCGTGCGCGAGTTCGGCACGAACAATTTCCCGGACTGTTCCAACATGTGCCACGAGGCCACCAGCGTCGGCCTTCCCGAATCCATCGGCGTGGGCAAGGGCACGGTAACGCTTGAAGACTTCGATCACTGCGACGCGGTGTTCTGCATTGGCCACAACCCCGGTACCAACCATCCGCGCATGCTCTCCACCTTGCGCGAATGCAGCCTGCGCAACGTACCGATCGTGGTGATGAACCCGATGGCGGAGCGCGGCCTTGAGCGTTTCACCTCGCCCCAGCATCCCACCGAAATGCTCACCGGCAAGTCCACGCCGATTGCTTCGACCTATTACAAGGTGAAGATCGGCGGAGACGTGGCCATGCTCAAGGGCATGATGAAATCGCTGCTCGAGCGGGACCTGGCCGATAAAGAATTCGTCCGCGAGCACACCAGTGGTTTCGAAGCACTCGCAGCCGACCTGGCGGCCACGGGCTGGGAGGAAATTGAAACTGTCAGTGGCGTCAGCCGCACGGATATCGAGGCGGCGGCCGATATCTACGCCAACGCCGAACGAGTGATCGTTTGCTATGGCATGGGCATCACCCAACACAAGCACGGCACCGAGAACGTGCAGCAGATCGCCAACCTCATGCTGCTGCGTGGCAATGTCGGCAAGCAGGGCGCGGGTATTGCGCCGTTGCGGGGCCACTCCAACGTGCAGGGCGACCGCACCGTCGGCATCACCGAGAAACCCAACCAGGCACTGATCGACGGCATCGAGCGTACTTACGGCTTCAAGTCGCCGGCGGCACATGGCCACGATGCAGTGGCGGCCATCCAGGCGATCCGTGACGGACGCTCCAAAGCCATGATTTCGCTCGGCGGCAACCTTGCGGTGGCCATGTCCGATCCTGAGGCGAGCTTCGCTGCCATGCGCAAGCTCGACCTGGCCGTGCATATCGCCACCAAGCTCAACCGTTCCCACCTTATCCTGGCCCGGGAATCGATCATCCTGCCGTGCCTTGGACGCACCGAAGCCGATGAGCAAGCCACCGGCCTGCAATCGGTAACGGTGGAAGACTCCATGTCGATGGTGCATGCCTCGCAGGGCAACCTGAAACCTGCGTCGGAGTTCTTAAAGTCCGAACCGGCCATCGTGGCGGGCATCGCCCGCGCCACGCTTCCCGATTCAAAAGTGGATTGGGAAGGCCTGGTAGGCGACTACGACCGCATCCGCGATGGCATCGAGTCGGTCTTTCCCATCTTCAAGGACTTCAACCAGCAGATCCGCGAGCCGGGTGGTTTCCGCCTGTATATCGCCGCGTCCGAGCGCCATTGGGTGACGCAAGACAAGCGCGCGCATTTCCTGTTGGCCCGCGGCCTGAATGAGGACGGGCTGGTACGTGGCGGGGATACCTTGTTGCTGACCACCGTGCGTTCGCACGATCAGTACAACACCACCATCTACGGGTTGAACGATCGATACCGTGGCGTCACTGGCCGGCGCGACGTGGTGTTCGTGAACCCCGAGGACCTGGCCGCCCGTGGCCTGAAACATGGTGACCGGATCGACGTGGTGGCACTGGGAGCCGAGGCGGGCCAGCATGCCGGGCGAGAGGTGCGCGGATTCGTTGCCGTGGGCTACGAAATCGCCCGGGGTTCGGTGGCCATGTACTTCCCTGAAGGAAACGCCCTGGTGGCGCTGGAGAACCATGACGCGAGGTCGGGCACGCCGGCGTACAAGTCGGTGGCGGTGACCTTGCATGCTGCCGGGACCCGCGATAGCCGTGCCGCCTGACGATACCGTCGACCGCCGCGGGGCGTCGCGTCGCGAGGTGTTACGGGTGGAGCGCGGCGAAGCCTCGATGGCGCACGACTGGCTGGCCGAGGAAGTGCCGGTGGAAGTCAACGTGAACGGCCAGCCGTTCGCCGTGATGATGGCCACACCCATGGATCTGGAAGACTTCGCCTGGGGTTTTGCCGCCAGTGAAGGCCTGCTCGCCGATGGCGCCGTGATCGGCGATATTCGCGTGCGCGAGCACTTCGAGGGCATCACGCTGGACATCATCGCCGAAGCATCGGCGCGCGCGCAGGGCGAGCGGCCGATGCCGGGCCGGAGCGGTTGCGGTATCTGCGGTTCGCGCCTGCTCGAGGACGTCGTTCGCCAGCCGGATCCGGTAAACGGCGGACCCACCATCGACGACGGGGCGATCGAGCGCGCCCTGGACATGTTGCGCGAACGCCAGCCGATGAACTTAGTCAGTGGTGCCGTCCATGCCGCCGCCTGGGCCAACGAGCAGGGTGAGATCGCCCTGGTGCGCGAGGACGTGGGCCGGCACAACGCCCTGGACAAGCTCACCGGGGCCATGGCAAGGACATCCGTGGATGTGTCCCGCGGCTTCGCCCTGGTGACCAGCCGCGCCAGTTACGAGATGGTGACCAAGGCCGCGTCTGCGGGTATCGCCGTGCTGGTGGCGATATCGGCGCCCACGGCACTGGCCGTGCAGTTGGCGAGGAGTTGCTCGGTCACCCTGGTGGGGTTCGCCCGTCCTGGCCGCCACGTGGTGTACTCAGGCGGCCAGCGGGTGCGGCGCACTCAGCCGCGGTCGCGCTGACGTCGACGACGCACGCTATCGCGAACGTCCACGTCGAACAGTACGGCCAGGCCGTCAATATCGAATGACAGCCCGTCACGGCTGGGCAGGCGCGAAGCGAGCTCTGCGATGTTTTTCCGGGGAAGGCAAATCGTGCAGGCGGCGGCCGTCCCCTCGATGGCGGCGGCTTCGCCGACGACCAGCCTGAAATTCAGTCGGAAAGCGCGCCCGAGTTCGGTGGGCGCGTCCAGTACGGTGCCGTCGAGCAGGGCCTTGAACTCGTCTTCGTCCACGCGCAGTCGCAGTGATTGTTCCTGGAGCTGGATCCTCATGACGAAAGGGCCTCCCAGTCAGCCGGCGTGTTGCCGCTGGCGAGCATAAGCTCGATGGCGGGTGTCGTCGCCAGGACGTGTGCGCCGATGCGTTGTTGCAGTGCGCGTAACGATGCACCGCGCCCGCCTGCAGCCAGGCAATGGGTCATGGCCGCGCGCGTGTCCAGGCGCAGTTCCAGTGCCATCGGCAGGGGCGCACCTTCGTAACAAACGCAACCATCGCTGGCGCGCCAGTAGCTGTCATCGTCCATCAGCGCGCGCAGCAGGCCTGGCGTGAGCCGCGGCATGTCCACTGCAAGTACCAGCAGGCGGCCATCGGGTAGCGCGGCGGCGGCACTGGCCAGGCCGCCCAGGGGGCCAAGCCCGGGTGTCAGGTCGGGGATCGACCGATACCCGGGCCGATCGCCACTGACATAAACGTGATCGATGCCGGCTTCGCGCGCCAGGCCTATCATGTGATCGAGCAACGAGCGCCCGTGCCAGGGCAGCATGGCCTTGTCGCGGCCCATGCGCGTGGACCGGCCTCCCGCCAGGACCAGGGCGGCGTGCAGGCTCATGGCGGCACTCCTGTCATGCCGGTAAGCGTAGCGCAGTCGCATGGTTGCGACGCATGGGCGCTATGATGGGCCGATGGAAACGATCAAATTTGAAGTGGAAGGCGATTACGTCGAGCTGAACCTGCTGTTGAAGCTCACTGGCCTGTGCGATTCGGGCGGCGCCGGCAAGGCCATCGTGGCCTCCGGCGATGTGTCGGTCGACGATGTGCAGGAATTACGCAAGACGTGCAAAGTCCGACGCGGCCAGGTGGTGACCCTGGGCGACGTGCGCATCGAGGTTATTTAGCCGCTGGGCGTTCCTTCAGGCGGATCTCGAAGAGTTTCGTCCAGTTCTTGCCGGTGACGAACAGCCGGTCGCCCTTGGCGTCATAGGCGATGCCATTGGCCACCGCATCGGTGTCGTCGGAGGTATCGGCGGGTTTCAGGCCTTTCAGGTCGATCACGCCCACCACGTTGCCGGTGGCCGGATCGATGCGCAGGATCCAGGTGGTCTGCCACACGTTGGCGTAGATCTGCCCCTTCACCCATTCAAGTTCATTGACGTAGGTCACCGGCTTGCCGTTCAGGGTGACATGGATGCGGCGTTCTTCATTGAGGGTAGTGGGATTGAGCACGCGGATGTCCGGCGTGCCGTCGCTCATGTAGATGTGCTTGTCGTCGCGGGTGAGGGCCCAGCCTTCGCCGACATAGTGGAATTCCTTCTTCACCGCGAAAGTGTCGAAGTCTCGGACAAAGCCGACTTCCGTCTGGTAGGTAAGGCTGATCAGCTCCTTGCCCCAGTCGACAATGCCCTCGCCGAAGTACTTCGAAGGTACTTGCACGCTGCGGATGACCTCACCGGTGGCGAGATCCACCTTGCGTATCGACGAATGCCCGGCCAGGCCCGTGCTTTCGTAGAGGAAGCCGTCCTTGTAGAACAGCCCTTCGGTGAAGGCGCCCACATCGTGCGGATACGCATGCACCACCTGGTAGTCGTAGATGGGCAGGTCCGCTGCGAAGGCCGGGCGGGGAAGGAAGAATGAGATGGCGGCAAGCAGCACCGCGGCAAGGCAGGCCAGGCGCATGGTGGTTAGCGGCCTGAGTCGGAGATCGGCGCGTTCACCGCGATTGCCGCGGCCTTTACCGCCAGGGGTAGCAAGGGCTGCGAGGGATCGGTCTGGCAATCGGCGGTAAGTTCGTCCACGAATGGGCCCGCGGCGCTGGTACGGATGGTGCCGACGCCGTTCTTGGCGCTGGCATAGCCGAAGAGCCACGTGAGCATGGTCTGGATCTCAGCCGTATGGGTTTTCGAATCGCGGTTGATGCGTGAAACGAATTCGCCACACTTGACGTTGTCCAGGGCGATGTCTCCGCGCCTGGCTATCAGGGTCATGTGGGTGTCGCCGGGTGCCGAGGCTGCCGGTGCGGGGATGGCAGGGGCAGGCGCGGCGTTATTGGCGGCAGCGGCTTTCGGTGCCTGGGTGATCGCCGGGGCCGGTGGTGCAGCCGGCTGGGTGTCTTCGCGCGCGATGTGGCGGTGGCAGGCCGTGGCCAGCAGGGCCATGGCGACGATGATGGACAGGCGCTTCATGGACATTCCGAAAAAACATGGGAAGCGCAGAAGCCTACTTGATTTCCCGTCCACCAGACATGGAAAAGGCGCCCGCAGGCGCCTTTTCGGTCAGCCGCGGTTGGCTTACTTCGAGGTGCTGCTTGAGGTTGGCATATCGCTGGACGAGGCGGCCTTCTTCTTGTGATGCATTTTCTTGGCGCCTGCGGCGGTGGAGCTATGGCCCATTGAATCGTTCGACATGGCGCCACTCTTCATTGAATCGTTCGACATCGCGCCGCTTTTCATTGAATCGTTCGACATGGAACCTGAGTGGGACATGGAGCCAGCCGTGCTGCTGCTGGTGGGCGTGGACTGCTGCGCCATGGCCATGCCGGTGGCAGTGAGGCCGCAGAGCATAAGCGAAAGACAGATCTTGGTACGCATGGTGGTTTACCCTCGATGGTAAGCGCCGGATGGGTGGCAAGGATGCGTTGGCGCGAACGCGCATCGTCCTGTGGCAAATCCAAGACCGGGAAGGGCCGCAGCCCATTACGCAAAGTTTTCCGTGAATCGGTCGTGACCGGTTTTGCTGTGGCGCATCAATTCCCGCTCAATGGAAGTCACGGGACACCGGACCGAAGCCGGGCAGCAGGTCGCCATAGTCGTGTAACCGCCTTGCAATGAGATGACGTACCCCTTCCACAGCCTGCAACTCACCATCCACGGCCATCAATACCGCCCCAAGAAACACCTCGCGCTGCCGTTCGGCGATGTCGCGGCGCACCACTACATTGACCTGGCCGGTCTCGTCCTCGAGGGTCAGGAAGGTAACGCCGCTGGCCGTTTCCGGCCGCTGGCGCACCGTGACCAGGCCGGCATGGCGGATCCACCGCCCATGTTCCATCGACGGCAGCTGGCTGGCCACGCAGGCACGGCGGCGGCGCAATTGCCCACGTACCAGGCTCAGGGGATGGGCGGTGAGCGACAGGCCGTGCGTGGCGTAGTCGGCGAACACGTTTTCCGCCACCGTCGGCGGCCGCAGGATCGCGCGTTCCTCGCCGGTGGTGCCGAGCATCGGCAAGTCACGTTCGATGCCGGCGCTTTCCCAGCGGGCGCGGTGGCGATGGCCGCTGAGCATGCGCAGCGCACCAGCATCGGCCAGCCGCTCGCGTTCGCTACGGCTCAGCGCCGCGCGACGGCAGAGATCGTCCAGGTTGCTGAAGGGTGCCTGCGCGCGTGCATCGCTCACTCGCTGGGCCACATCGCTGGAAAGCCCGGCGATCATGCGCATACCCAGGCGTAAGGCAAGCTCCGCTTTCGGATGGCCGCCATCGCGTGCGTGCACCGGTTCCAGGCTGCAATCCCAGGTACTGGCGGTGACGTCCGATGGCCGAACCTCGAAACCCTGACGGCGCAGGTCCTGCACCAACTGCGCCGGCGCATAAAAACCCATCGGCTGGCTATTGAGCAGCGCGCAGGTGAATACTTCCGGGTGATGGCATTTGATGTACGAGGAGATATACGCCAGCAAGGCGAAACCCGCCGCGTGTGACTCGGGAAAGCCGTAGCTTCCGAAACCCTGGATCTGGCTGAAGATCCGTGCGGCGAACTCCTGGGAATAATTGTTTTTGGCAAAACCCTCGAAGATGCGCTGCTCGAAGTGTTCCAGGCCGCCGTGGCGTTTCCACGCCGCCATCGAACGCCGCAGGTGGTCCGCTTCGCCCGCGGTGAAATCGGCCGCCACCATCAGCAGGCGCATCACCTGTTCCTGGAAGATCGGCACGCCCAGGGTGCGTTCGAGTACTTCGCGGACTTTATCGGAAGGGTAGTCCGGTTTTTCTTCACCCGAACGGCGTTTAAGGTAAGGGTGCACCATGCCGCCCTGGATCGGCCCGGGGCGTACGATGGCCACTTGCACTACCAGGTCGTAGTAGTCCTTCGGCTTCAGCCGCGGCAACATGCTCATCTGCGCACGTGATTCGATCTGGAACACGCCAATGGTGTCGGCGGCGCGGATCATGCGGTAGGTGGCTTTATCACCGATGGGAATATCGGCAAGACGCTGGTAGTGGATGCCGCGATGATCGCGTAAAAGGTCCAGTGTCTTGCGCAGGCAGGTGAGCATGCCCAGCGCCAGGCAATCGACTTTCAGCAGGCGCATGGATTCCAGGTCGTCCTTGTCCCACTGGATCACCGTGCGGTCGTCCATGGTGGCGTTCTCCACCGGCACCAGGGAATAAAGCGGCTGGTCGGCGATGACGAAACCGCCCACATGCTGTGACAGATGCCTGGGCATGCCGCGCAGTTCCTCCACCAGGGCCACCAGTTGGCGGATGGTGCGGCTGGAGGTATCGAAGCCGCGCTCGCGCAGGCGCACGCCGATGTCGACTTCGCCGTGGGCATGGGAATAGGCGTGGCTCAATTGATCGAGCTGGTCTTCGCTCAAGCCCAGGGCGCGACCGACATCGCGCGCGGCGCTCTTGCTTCGGTAGGTGATCACCGTAGCCGCCAGCGCCGCCCGTTCGCGGCCGTACTTGCCGTAGATGTACTGGATCACTTCCTCGCGCCGTTCATGCTCGAAGTCGACGTCGATGTCCGGCGGCTCGTTGCGTTCGGCCGAGATAAAACGCTCGAACAACAGCCCGGCATTGGCCGGATCCACCTCGGTGATGCCTAGGCAATAGCACACCACCGAATTGGCCGCCGATCCCCGGCCCTGGCACAGGATGTCCTTGCTGCGGGCGAAGCGAACGATGTCGTAGACGGTAAGGAAGAAGGCCTCGTACTTGAGTTCCGCGATCAGCGCCAGTTCGCGCTCGATGGTGGCGGCCATGGCCGGCGGTACGCCATTGGGCCAGCGGTTGCCCATGTGCGTCTGGGTAAGTTCGCGCAGGTGCCGGGCGGGTGTGCTGCCTTCGGGCACCAGTTCGCGGGGGTACACATAGTTCAAAGCGTCCATGCGGAACAGGCAGCGCGCGGCGATGCGCGTGGATTCGGCGAGCAGGTCTGGCGGATAGATGCGCCCCAACACCTCGCGTCTGCGCAGGTGGCGTTCGCCATTGGGGAACAAGGCATGGCCAGCCTCGGCTACCGGCGTGTTGATACGAATGGCGGTAAGCACGTCGTGCAGCGCGCGCCGCTGGCGGATATGCATGTGCACGTCGCCCGCCGCAACGCAGGGCAGGCCATGGTGTTGGCCCAACGTGCGCAGGGCTTCGAGCTCGGCATCGTCATCCGGACCTCGGTGCAGCTCCACCGCCAGCCACGCGCGGCCGGGAAAGGTGCTGGCGACCCAGGCGCCGTGGGCTTCATGCTGCGCGGCATCGCCTCGATGCAGCGGGCCGGGTGCCCATAGCACGCACAGGCCTTCGCCAATACCTTTCATGTCCGTCATGCCCAATCGATATTCCCCTTTCGGGGCAGCGCGCCGGCCACGGGTGATCAGTTGGCATAGCGCGCTGTAGCCGGCGTGGTCTTCCACCAGCAGCACCAGCACCGGTCCATCGTGCAGGCGGATCTCGCTACCCACGATCAAACGGCAATCGCCACCCTTCGCCGCCTCCCACGCGCGGACTATTCCTGCCAGCGAGCATTCGTCGGTGATGGCCAGCGCCTGGTATCGGAGCGAACGCGCGCGATCGAACAGCTCGCGCGCGCTGGAGGCGCCACGCTGGAAGGAAAAGTCGCTCAGTGCATGGAGCTCGGCATAGCTGGGCACCACGTCGTCATTGCCGGCCATTTGCCCTTTCATGCGAACCATCCATGCAGCATCCAGCCATCGTGGCTCCCGGCCGGCAGGTACGCCCAGGCACGCTGGCCCTGCCGCGTGCCCACGATGTAGTAGTCGCGGCGCAGGTCGCCGCCGTCCCACCAGCCACTCTCGATGCGTTCGGGGCCGGCCAGCACGCGCGTGGGTGTCGGGCGCATCGGGCGGGGACGGTGCAGCAACCACAGGGGCCGCGGACGCGGATCAGCCTGTGGCGATGTCGAACCATCGCCACGACGCCAGGCGCGTTCGGGACGGTGGTCGGCTACGGCGGACAGTTGACGCAAGGCCGATTCGCCCATGCGTGCGCGCAGGCGTTCGTCCAGCGCACTCCAGTCCAGGCCTTCGCCGCGCACCGGATCGAACAGGTCGCGCAACGGCGGCCGGAAGGTGGGCAGTTGTTCGGCATGGAGTTCGATGGCGCGGACTGGCGCATGCAGGGTGCTTCGTTCCAGCCGCGTGCGCGCCAGCTCGAACAGGTGCGCAGCCTCGCGTTGTGGTGCCGCCATGCCCACCTGAATGTCCGTGGATGATTCGCGTGCGTGTTCCAGGCGCAGCCGGAACAGCTGTACGCCACCGTCGCGCGCGGCCAGCATGTTGGCCAGGGCCTGGGTCATGCGACGCAGCGGAAACATCAGTGGTTCGCTGCCTTCGAGCTCTTCGTCGAACTCGATGCGCTGGAAGAAGGTAGCCGGCGGCTGCCAGGCGGGGATCGTTTCATTGGCATGGCCTCGCAGGCGGTCGAGCCAGTGCATGCCTTCGCGGCCGATGCGCCGGGTGAGTTCCGGACGGGGCAGGGCGAATACCTCGCGCAGGCGACGGAAACCCATCGAGCGAAGGGCCTGGACATTTCTTGCCGGCAGGCCGCTATGTGTTAGTGCGATGTCGTCGAGCAGGCGCAGCACCTGTTCGGGGTATTGCACCACGCAACCGTCGAAGCTTGCCGCCAGCACCCAGGCGGCGGCCGGGTAGGGTGCGGCCGCCAGCGTATGGACATGGCCCAGGGCGGCAAGCCCTTGCCCCAGTTTTCCCGACAGTGCGCTCCAGCCATCGAACAGACGCAGGCTCGCACCAGCCTCCAGCAGCAGGCACTGCGGCGGCGCCAGGCTGACATGACCGCTGAACTGGTAACACCAGGCGGCAAGCTCGGCCAGCAGATGGCCTTCAGCGGCCTTGTCGCGCGGGCGCACGGCAAGGTTGGGACACAACGCCCGCGCCGCCGCCACGCTTTGCCCGCGCTGCACGCCCAGTTTCTGCGCAGCAGGATTGGCGATGGCGACGGTGCGGCGACGGGCGTTGTCCTCGAGCAGCGCGCCAGGTGCATCTTCCGGCAGCGCAGCGAAAGCAGCGGCGAACGCCAGCCCGGGAAAACGCAGACAAGCCCAGAGCATGACGATATCCGATGGTGTTGCAGTGGGCCGGCGCACCTTGGCACCGGCCGTGATTGATTAGGTGTAAGAAGCGGTTTTCAGGCGCGCATGCGCATGGGCGGTGTTACGCCCTGCATCAGGCCGCGTGATTTGATGACATCGACATAGGTAGCCTCGTTGCTGTTGGATACCTTCAGGCGAAGCGCGGCAGGGCTTGTTTGCGCAGCGTGCGCAGCGGAGCGGTAGAGCACGGCGCAGGCATCACCGGTTTCGGCCGCCAACTGCAGGCGGCGCAGGCTGCGGTAATCGATGTCGGGCAGCCAGCCGACTACGGCGGCGCAGCAGCCTGAGCGCAGGCACTGTTCCATGCTCCAGGCAGCTTCCGTGGGCGTGGCGTGGATCTCGTGCAGGAAGCGAAGATCGACTCCCGCCGCCTGCAGGGCTGGGGCATAGGGCTGGTAGGGCGGGGCCACGAAGATCACCCGGCGATGTTCGCGGGTCATCGCGGCCAGGGTGGGCATCAATAATTCCAGTTCGCCCAGGCCATCGTTCTCGAAAAGGATTTCCGAAAGTGCTCCCAGCGGCCAGCCGCCGCCGGGCAGGCGCGCATCGAGCGAGGGCATGCCGGTGGAGATGGCGCGCACCGCGGGCTGGCGTTGCGACGAGCGTCGCCAGATGCCCGGGTGGTCGAGTACCTGGGCGAGCGAGGCGGTGGCAATGGACTGCTGGACTTCGGCTGCAATGGCGCTCATGGCGTCAACTCCGGCGGATGATGCCGACGTAACGGCCTTCGATGGCGAAGGCGTGACGACTGGGATCGACTTCGATCGGGTCGAAATCGGGGTTTTCGGGTAACAACACGATGCGGTCGCGTGTGCGTTTCAGGCGCTTGACGGTGACGTCTTCATCCACGCGGGCTACCACGATCTGGCCATCGTCCGCCGTGGCGGTGCGGTGTACGGCCAGGTAATCGCCATCGAGGATGCCGGCGTCGCGCATGGACAGCCCCACCACGCGCAGGAGGTAATCGGCGCGCGGACGGAACAGCGCGGGGTCCACTTCCAGCTGGGATTCGATGTTCTCGGCGGCAAGGATTGGCGAGCCCGCGGCTACGCGGCCGATCAGCGGCAGTTCGTTCTCGCGGAAGCTGGCCAGCCCATCGGGCAGGCGCAGGCCGCGATGCTGTGGCGAGCGCTCCAGCTCGCCCTTGCGCACCAGCGACTCAATGCAGGTTTGCGCCGAGCTGTGGCTGGAGAAGCCCATGGCCTCGGCGATCTCGCGCAATGTTGGAGGCAACCCTTGCTCGCGCAGGTATTCCCTGATGAAGACCAGGGTCTGCTGCTGACGGTCGGAGAGGGGTTTGAAGGACATACGTACAAATGTACGCATTCCATGGCGGCTGTCAATCGATCTTTTTACTTTGCACGTTTATGCACGTTGTTTTATTATGTTTCTTGTTCCATTTCCGCTGGCTTCATTGAACATGTCATCCCAATCTATTGAATCAGAAGGGAACCCAGGCCTTCCTCGAGCCAGGCTGGCGACCAGGCTGATTTTCCTGATGTCCGGTATCTCATTGTCCTGCTGGGCGCCGATGGTGCCCTTCGCCAAGACCCGGCTGGGCCTGGACGAGGCGCACCTGGGGACCGTGCTGCTGGCCCTGGGTTTCGGTTCGCTGGCCTCGATGCCGCTGGCCGGGTTCCTGTCCCACCGTTTCGGCAACCGCCGGGTGATCGGTATCTCGGCGTTGCTGATCTGCCTGTTCCTGCCGTGGCTCACCCTGGCACCCACGGCGTGGACGCTGGCCATCGCGCTGTTCTGCTTCGGCGCCTCGCATGGCGTGGTGGACGTGGCCATGAACGCCCATGCGGTAGACGTGGAGCGTATGAGCGGCGGCGGCATCATGTCGGGCTTCCATGGCCTGTTCAGCACTGGCGGCCTGGTGGGTTCGGCGGGCATGAGCCTCCTGCTGGCCGCTGGCGCCCCCTTGTTGGCCTGCGCGGTAGTGCTGGCGGTGATGCTGGCGGTGCTCACAGTGAGCCAGTGGAAGAATTTCCTCGATCATGTGCATACGGAAGATGCGAAGAAGCACACCATTTTCGCTTTGCCGTCCACCGCGGTCATCCTGCTGGGCGTGCTGTGCTGCATTTCCTTCCTGGCTGAAGGTGCGATGCTGGACTGGAGCGCGGTGTTCCTGCGTTCCTCGCGCCAGGTGGGTTACGACTTGGCGGGCCTGGGCTACGCGGCGTTCTCCATCGCCATGGCGGTGGGCCGGCTTTCAGGTGATTTCCTCGTGCGCCGCTTCGGTGCGGTGAACATGGTGCGCTGGGGCGCGGTAACCGCTTCACTGGGTTTCTTCATCGCCACCTGCCTGCCATGGGCAGGCAGCAGCCTGTTCGGCTTCCTGCTGGTGGGCATGGGCGCGGCCAACATCGTACCGGTGCTCTTCAGCGCCGCTGGGCGCCAGGGCGGCAGTGCACCTGGCATCGCCATCGCCACCGTCACCACGCTCGGCTACGCAGGCATGCTCACCGGTCCCGCTGCCATCGGTTACGCCGCGCACGCCACCAGCCTGCCACTGGCCCTCTCCGCCATCGCCGTATTGCTGCTTGGCGTGGCGGCGCTCGCACCGATGGCCCGCCGGTGATGGGGGCGGCCATGCGCGACATCGTCGTCTTCGATTTCGGCGGGGTACTGTTCGACTGGAACCCGCGATATCTGTATCGCAAGCTTTTCGACGATGAAGCAGCGATGGAAGCTTTCCTGCGCGATGTCACCACCGATGAGTGGAATGCGAAACAGGATGCCGGCCGCCCGTGGCATGAAGCCATCGCCGAGCTGGTGCAGCGCCATCCGGAGCACGAGGCACTGATCCGCGCCTACCGCGAGCGCTGGCCGGAAACCCTGGCCGGCACCATCCCGGAGACCGTGGCGGTACTCAAAGAACTCAAGGCTGCCGGCACGCCGCTTTATGGACTCACCAACTGGTCGCGGGAAACTTTCCCCATCGCCCGTTCCATGCATGGGGAATTCGACCTCTTCGACGGCATCGTGGTGTCGGGCGAGGAGGGCATGGCCAAGCCCGATCCGCGCATCTTCCAGCGCCTGCTCCAGCGCTTCGGGCTGCCGGCCGAACGCGTGGTGTTCATCGACGACAACCGGGCCAACGTTGAGGCCGCGGCAAGGCTCGGCCTGCATGCGATCCATTTCTCCGATGCCGGTTCCCTGCGCAACGAGCTGGTCGGCCTGGGCCTGCTTAAGGTGCGCGCATGAACCGCGTACCCGACACCACGCTGCCCCGCGAGCGCGCGCAACTGATCGTCGAGCGCCTGCAGCGCGACGGCCGTGTGGTGGCCGCGGAGCTGGCCGCTGAATTTCGCGTATCTGAAGATTCCATCCGCCGTGACCTGCGCGAACTGGCTGCGGCCGGACAGTGCAAGCGCGTATACGGTGGTGCATTGCTGGCGGCGAATTTCGCCCCGTTGCGCCAGCGCGACGCCGAACACATCGCCCGCAAGCAAGCCCTGGCCCGCGCGGCGGTCACCCTGGTGTCGCCGGGGCAGATCCTTTTCATCGATGCCGGTTCCACCAATACCCAGATTGCCATGGCACTGCCTGAGCGCCAGGATCTCACCGTGATCACCAACGCCCCGGACGTGGCCAACGCGCTGCTGGGGCGCCCTGGTTTCGAGGTGCTGCTGCTGGGCGGCCGCCTGCATCACCACATCGGTGGCACCATTGGCGCCCAGGCCGTGGCCCAGGCCCGCGGCATACGCGCGGACCTGTGCTTCCCTGGCATCTGTGCGGTGGATGTCCGCAGCGGTATCTGGACCTTCGACGATGAAGAGAATCTTCTGAAGCAGGCGATGATCGAAGCCAGCGGCGAGACGGTAGCGGTGGCCACGACAGAGAAGCTGCAGGCGGCGGCGACGCATTTTACCGCCGGCATCGACGCAGTGACGCATCTGGTGACCGAGCCGAATGCGCTTGTCGACCGCTACGCCAAGGTTGGCTTGAAAATCGTCCTGGGCTGATCGGCGCTGTGAATCCCTACCGCCGGGCCATGCGCCAGTTGTAGAAGGCGCCAATCAACAACAGGACACAGGTGCCCAGGAATACCGCTCGCATTCCCATATGCCCGCCTATGAAACCGCCGAGGAAAGGGCCGGCCACCTGCCCTGCGTATTGCGCCGACACCGAATAACCCAGCACCGTGCCCACGAAATGATCCGGCACGTTGTGCCGGGCCACGGCGGTGATGCATGGCATCAGGCCGCCCAGGGCCAGGCCCATCAGGAAACGCAGCACGATCAGTTGCCAGCCTGAAGACACGAAGGCCTGTGGGATCAACAGCAGTGCGGCGATGGCCAGGGCGATCACGATCACCCGGGAGTAACCGACCCGGTCGGCGAACTTGCCCATACCGGAGGAGGAAAGGATGCTGCCAAGCGCGGCCGCCGACATGACCAGCCCTGCGACGAAGGTTACCCGCGCCGGATCGGCCACCAGCGTCGCCACGTACACGGTGATGATCGGTTCGATTGACATGGTGGCGAACATCAGCAGCATGCCGGTGGCCAGCATCGCCAGCACGATGCGCTTATCGGGCAGCTCGGACCAACGAACCTTCGGTTTCCTGTGTGCCGCCGCTTCGTGGGGCACCTCGCGGATCAGGAAAACCGTGGCCAGGAAAGCGATGAAGATCAGCGCACCGGCACCCAGGAATGTCGCACGGATGCCGATCAACGGCGGCAGGCTGCCGCCCACCAACGGTCCGATCAGGTTGCCGGCCATGATGCCTGCGGCCAACACGCCCAGTGCCCAGGCTGATCGCGCGCGTGGTGACTGCACGGCCACCAGGATGGTTGCGCCGGAGGAATAACCACCGGCAATACCGGTAACCAGGCGCAGCACCACCAGTTGCCAGATGCTGGTACACAAGCCCATCAATGACATGGCCAGCGCCATTCCCAGGCTGGCACGCACCAACATCAGTTTGCGGCCGTAGCGATCGCCCAGGCGGCCCCATAGGGGCGCGACCAGCCCGGCGGTAAGAAAGGTAGCGCCATAGGCGATACCCGACCATTGCACAATGGCCTCGTGTCCGTGTACGCCGAGTTGTTCGACGTACAGCGGAAGGAACGGCAGCAATAGCGTCATCGCGAACACAGTGGAAAACGATCCGAGCAAGGCAACGACAAGGTTGCGCTGCCAATGCCTGTGAGCGGGAATAGATTCGGCCATCAGCACAATGGTATATGCATGGGCCATGATCGGCTCCTTGCTATGATCGTCGCTTGCCCCGCGAGGAAAAACCATGCAGTTCACGTGCAACCATCCATGGCCCCGCGCGGTCATGACCATCCTGATGATGGCCGGCGCATCGTTTGCCACGGCGGGCGCCGCACCGGCGTTGCCTTTGCCCGCGCCACGCAACCTTCCCGACAATGGCCTGGCCCGTACCCCGCCGATGGGCTGGAACAGCTGGAACCACTTTGCCGGGCGCATCACCGATGCCGACGTGCGCGCCATGGCCAATGCCATGGTCGCTACCGGCATGAAGGACGCAGGCTATGTGTACGTGAACATCGACGACACATGGGAAGGCAAGCGTAACGCCGCGGGTGAAATCCAGCCGAACGAGAAATTCCCGGACATGAAGGCGCTGGCGGATTACGTACATGCCAAAGGCCTGAAACTGGGTATCTATTCTTCGCCGGGCCCTACGACGTGCGCGAAGTTCGAAGGCAGCTACGGCCATGAGCTGCAGGATGCCAGGACGTACGCTGCCTGGGGCATCGACTACCTCAAATACGACTATTGCGGCGCCAGTGATGTCTACCAGCTCACCCTGGATAACCAGCGCGGTGTATTCCAGAAAATGGGCGAGGCACTGGCGAAGGTGGAGCGCCCGATTGTTTATAGTCTGTCGCTGGGCAATGTCCATGAACCGTGGAAGTGGGGCGCGGGCACGGGCGCAAACCTGTGGCGAACCACCGACGACATCAAGGACAACTGGACGTCCATGGAAAGCAACGGTTTCGCCCAATTGGCCATCACCGGCTACGTGAAGCCCGGGCACTGGAACGACCCGGACATGCTCGAAGTGGGCAACGGCGGCATGACCGCCGACGAATACCGCACGCACATGAGCCTGTGGGCCATGCTTTCGGCACCCCTGTTGGCAGGCAACGACCTGCGAACGATGACCGGCGAGACGAAGTCGATCCTGCTCAACCGGGAGGTCATTGCCGTGGACCAGGAGGCCATGCCCAAGGCAGCGCACCGTATCGATACGCGCGGCGATATGGACATCATCGCGCGGACAATGAATGACGGGTCGGTGGTGGTCGGCTTATTCAATCGCGGGAAAAGCGATGTGGACATGTCGTTCGATCTTGCTGAGATCCGGCGCGGGAAGACACCAAAACCTGCCGTTGTGCGCGACCTGTGGGCCCATACGACAGCGGCCGTGGATAAAGGACGTGTGTCCGTCAATGTCCCTTCCCACGGTGTGTCCCTGCTCCGCGTCGCTTCGAATGACGCCGGCAAATGACACGCCTGTGCAAGGGGTCAGGGTGGTTTGACGTTATGTAGGAGGGGTGCCGGGATGGTTATCCCGCCACCTCGACCGCTTGCGGCATGATCCGCCTGGCCGTGATCGTGCTGCCGATCGATGCCATCACGATGCAGCCGATCGCCAGCCACTGCGAGGCGTGTAGCATTTCACCCAGCAACAACATGGCCAACAGGGAAGCCACGGCCGGTTCCAGGCTCACCATGATGCCGAATGTCTCGCTGGGCAGGCGCTTGAGCGCCATCATTTCCAGGGACATCGGGATGGCGCTGGAGATGATGGCCACGCCAAGCCCCGCGGCGAGAATTTTCCAGTCCAGCAAGGCCGCGCCTGCGTGGACCACTCCGTAAGGTACGACCACCAGACTTGCCGCGACCAGTCCCAGCGATACCGAATGCCCCGCGTGCAGGTGGCCGGCCTGCTTGCCGAACAGCATGTAAAGTGCCCAGCACACCGCTGCACCGAAGGCGAACATCACGCCAGTGGAGTCAAGCGTGGCGCCGTGTCCCAGGGGCAGCAACATGCCCAGACCGATGATGGCGAAGGTGAGCCAGAGGAAATCGATCGGTCGCCGTGACGCGAACATCGCCACCGCCAGCGGTCCGCTGAACTCGATGGCCACCGCGATACCAAACGGGATCGTGCGCAGCGCCATGTAGAACAGCAGGTTCATCACCCCCAGGGTGAGGCCGTAACGGATGATGAAGCCGGCATCGCGCCGGCTGAGCGGCCAGCGCCATGGGCGCCAGAACAGCAGCAACACGATGGCGGAGAATCCCACGCGCAGGGCCGATGTGCCCTCCGCCCCCACCAGCGGGAAAAGCTTCTTCGCCAATGACGTGCCGATGCTAAGCGACGTGACCGAGCCGAGTACGGCGGCGGCGGGAAGGAAGGGGAGGGAGCGGGAGGGGGTCATCGATCGCACTTTAACCATTACTACCCCTTGTAGCAGCACTTCTTGCGAGGTCTGCTGACAGCGAACGTCAGCAGACCTTGGGGACAGGAGGGTAGCCGGGGTATAAGGAGCATCCCACGACCGACAAGCAGGAGTTCATGCCATGCGTTACCTGACCCGGATAATGACTGCGGCGTGCCTGTGCATCGCCGTCGCCGCGCCCACCCTCGCTGACGACGTCGAACCCATCACCTTGAAGGCCGCCGATGGTGTGGTGATCCACGGCGTGTACTACAAGGCGCCGCATCCCAAGGCCCTGATCCTGCTCTTCCACCAGGCCGGCTCAGGCAAGGGCGAATACGCCGCCATCGCGCCGCGGCTGGTGTCAGCCGGCTATAGCGCGATGGCCATCGACCAGCGTTCCGGCGGAACACTCTTCGGCACCAATGAAACGGTGGCAGCGTTGTCCAAGTCCGCCGATTACCTGGAAGCGAAGCCTGACCTCGAAGCCGCGCTGGCCTGGGGTGTGATACAGAAGCTGCCCATCGCGATCTGGGGCAGCAGTTATTCCTCGTCACTGGTATTCGTCGTGGCCGCCGAGCATCCGGACCTGGTGAAGGCCGTGCTGGCGTTCTCGCCAGGCGAGTACTTCGACGACAAGACCTTGATCCGCAACGCTGCGAAGAAGGTCACCGTGCCGGTATTCGTGACATCCGCCAACACACCCGATGAAATAAATGCCGCCCGTGACATCCTGGCGGCATCGCCATCGGCCACGAAGGTGCAATACATCCCAAGGGCGGGCGGCGTGCATGGTTCGTCCACCCTGCTTCCCGGACGCAACCAGGCCGGTGCCGAGGCAAACTGGAGCGCCGTGTTGCAATTCCTTGGAAAGGCATTTCCGATGCCCTGATCGGGCGGGACTTCGTGCATAGCGACGGACGCTGACGTGCGATAACGTCCAGTGCGTTCATCGGCGCTGTTGGCTTGATGGTGTCATGGAATTTGCTGCATTGGGCAGCAAATTCCATGAAGGATTCATGCATGTCTTCCCGAGCCATTACCCGACGCGACCTGTTGCGCTATTCGGTCGCCGCTGGCGGTTCCCTCATCGCCGGCGCCGCCGCTGCCACCTCACCTACTGCTGCACAGACCATGGGGCCGTTCTATCCAGTAGCGCGGCCACTTGACGAGGATGCCGACCTGACCTTCGTGCGAGGCCGCCGTGGACGCGCGGCCGGCCAGGTGATCAATCTTTCCGGTCGGGTGCTCGATGCAAAGGGTAAGCCCGTACGTGGAGCATTGGTGGAAATATGGCAGGCCAACACACATGGCCGTTACGACCACAAGAGCGATACCAATACCAGCGTCCCCACCGATCCCGCTTTCCAGGGTTATAGCCAGGTCAGGACCGACGTGCTGGGGCGTTTTGCCTTCAAGACGATCAAGCCTGGAGCTTATCCCGCCTCGCCGACGTGGACGCGCACGCCGCACATCCATTTCGACGTTCGTGGCAAGGTAGATCGCCTGGTGACACAGCTTTATTTCGCCAATGAGCCGCTCAACGAGACGGACCTGATCTACCAGGCATTGACGGCGGAGGAACAGGCAAGCTGCACAGTGGAACTCATCCCTTCCTTCAAGGATGCATCCTCGCTGGATGCGACCTTCGACATCGTGCTGGCGACCGGGTAGCCAGGCTCGGCGTCTGAACGCCAAGTGCCTGTCAAGCCCCCGCGCATGGTGCGCGGGGGCGCTCCATCAGCCAGCTTTCTTCTTCGCCAGCCGCAGCCAGGTATCGACCACGGTGTCCGGGTTCAGCGACACGCTCTCGATGCCCTGGTCCATCAGCCACTCGGCAAGGTCCGGGTGATCGGACGGGCCCTGGCCGCAGATGCCGATGTACTTGCCCTTGGCCTTGGCGGTACTTATCGCCATGGCCAGCAGTTTCTTCACCGCAGGGTCCCGTTCGTCGAAGAGGTTGGCCACGATGTTCGAATCGCGATCCAGCCCCAGGGTGAGCTGGGTCAGGTCGTTAGAGCCGATCGAGAAGCCGTCGAAGATATCGAGGAATTCATCGGCCAACAGTGCGTTGGACGGTACCTCACACATCATGATCACCTTCAGACCGTGTTCGCCCTGCACCAGGCCGTTCTTGCGCAGCACCTCGATCACCTTGCGGCCTTCGTCAAGCGTGCGCACAAAGGGAATCATCACCCAGACGTTGTCCAGGCCCATGGTTTCGCGCACGTACTTCACGGCCTGGCATTCCAGGGCGAAGGACGCGGCGAAGCCTTCGTCGACATAGCGGCTGGCGCCGCGGTAGCCGATCATCGGATTCTCTTCGTGCGGCTCGTAGCGTGCGCCACCGAGCAGGCCCGCGTACTCGTTGGATTTGAAATCCGACAAGCGGGTGATCACGGGCTTGGGATACACCGAGGCTGCGATGGTGGAGATGCCTTCGGCCAGGCGGTCGACGTAGAAGCTGACCGGATCCTTGTACCCGGCGATGCGCTCGTCGATTTTGGCCTTGATGTCTTTGTCTTGCTTTGCATACTCCAGAAGGGCTTTCGGATGCACGCCGATGTGGCTGGCGATGATCATCTCAAGGCGCGCAAGGCCGATACCGGCGTTCGGCAGCATGCCGAAGTCGAAAGCTCGCTCGGGGTTGGCCACGTTCATCATGATCTTCAGCGGAGCCTCGGGCATCGCGCCGAGGTCGGCGGAGATCTTCTCGAACTTCAAGATGCCCTCGTAAATGCTGCCGGTGTCGCCTTCAGCGCACGACACGGTGACTTCCGCGCCGTCGGGGATGAGGTCGAGCGCGTTGCCGCAACCGACCACGGCCGGCACGCCCAGCTCGCGGGCGATGATCGCCGCGTGGCAGGTGCGGCCGCCACGGTTGGTGACGATGGCGGCGGCGCGCTTCATCACCGGCTCCCAGTCGGGATCGGTCATGTCGGCGACGAGTACGTCGCCCGGCTGCACCTTGTTCATGTCGCTGAGCGAGCGGATCACGCGGGCCTTGCCGGCGCCGATCTTCTGGCCGATGGCGCGGCCTTCCACCAATACCTTGCCGCGTTCACCCAGATGAAAGCGTTCCAGGGTGGTGGCGTGCGAACGCGACTTCACCGTTTCCGGGCGTGCCTGCACGATATACAGCTTGCCGGTATTGCCGTCCTTCGCCCATTCGATGTCCATCGGGCGCTGGTAGTGCTTTTCGATGGTGAGCGCCTGGCGGGAGAGCTCCTGGACGTCTTCATCGGTGATGCAGAAGCGGTTGCGGTCGGCCGCCGGGGTTTCCTCGATGCGCACGCGCTCGCCGGGTTTGTCCGAATAAACCATGCGCTGCTGCTTGGCGCCGAGGTTGCGGCGGAGCACCGCGGGCTTGCCCTGGTTCAATGTGGGCTTGAATACGTAGAACTCGTCGGGGTTCACCGCGCCCTGCACGACCATCTCGCCCAGGCCGTAGCTGCCGGTGACGAACACCACGTCGCGGAAACCGGATTCAGTGTCCAGGGTGAACAGCACGCCCGAGGCGCCCACATCCGAGCGGACCATCAGCTGTACGCCGGCGGAAAGGAAGACGTCCTCGTGCTTGAAGCCCTGGTGTACGCGATAGGCGATGGCACGGTCGTTGTACAGCGAGGCGAAGACTTCCTTCACCTTGTGCAGCACGTCGTCGATGCCCACCACGTTCAGGAAGGTTTCCTGCTGGCCGGCGAAGGAAGCGTCCGGAAGGTCTTCGGCGGTAGCCGATGAACGCACGGCCACGGCTATGTCGCTGGCACCGGCGTCGTTGCACAGCTTGATATAGGCGTCGCGGACGGCCTGTTCGAGGTCAGCGGGCAGGGCGGTATCGACGATCCAGCCGCGGATCTCCTTGCCGCCCTTGACCAGTTCGTCGACGTTGTCGACGTCCAGGTGTTCCAGGCGGTCCTGGATGCGGCGTGCCAGGCCGCTTTTTTCCAGGTAAGCCTGGAAGGCGTCCGCCGTGGTCGCGAAGCCGCCGGGCACGGAGACTCCCAGCTTCGACAGGTTGCCGATCATTTCCCCAAGGGAGGCATTTTTTCCGCCCACCTTGCCCAGGTCGCTCATGCGCAGGGCATCGAGCCAAAGCACCAGATCGCTCAACGGAACATCCTCGAGTTTTGGAGACGGTGGGGCGCACAAGCGCCGCTGGTTAGCTCGCTATTGTGGGTGGCTGTGGCCCCATGAGACAAGGATGCGCCGAAGACAGCGTTCACGTAAACGCTTACGTCCGGGTTTGCCGGAGGTGTCGCCGAGCGCCAGTGGCTGCGCTATGGTGCAGCCAAAGCCGCCTGAAGGACGCCAAACACCGCCATGCGCCGAACTGTCTTCTTCATTTCCGATTCCACCGGCATTACCGCCGAGACCATCGGGAACAGCATCCTGGCCCAGTTCGAGGGGGTGCAATTCGATACCCATCGCCTGCCGTTCGTCGACGACGCCGGCAAGGCGGAAGCGGCGGCCCTGCGGATCAAGACGAAGTACGCCCAGGAAGGGCAGCGGCCGATCGTGGTCAATACCATGGCCGATCGCCGGCTTTGCGACATCGTGGCCGAGAGCGGGGCGCTGATGATGGACGTGTTCGCGCCCTTCATGGAGCCGCTGGAGGACGAACTGGGGGCCAAGCGGTCGGGCGCCGTGAATCGCTCGCATGGCCTGGTGGATTTCGACCGCTACGAGGCGCGCATCAACGCCACCAACTATGCCCTGGCCCACGACGACGGGCTGGACGTCAATTACAACGAATCGGACGTGGTGCTGGTGGGCGTGTCCCGTTCGGGAAAAACCCCCACCTGCCTGTACATGGCCTTGCATTACGGTGTGTGCGCCGCCAATTATCCCCTCACCGACGACGACCTGGACAAGCTGGAGCTGCCTTCGCGGCTGAAGCCCTACCGCAGCCGCCTGTTCGGCCTCACCATCGACCCGATGCGCCTGGCGCAGATTCGCGAGCAGCGCCGACCGGGCAGCAAGTACGCCACCCTCAAGCAGTGCCAGTGGGAGCTTGCGCAAGCGGATAAATTAATGAGGCGGGAGAACATCCCCGTGCTTAACACCACGCATACTTCGATCGAGGAGATCTCCAGCAAGATCTTCGAGCATCTGGGTATCGAACGACACATGTATTAGGAGAATCCCAGCCTTCCATGAGCGCCGTCCTCGACCGCCCCGAATCTCTCCTGCCAGGTCGCTTCGAGTACCTGATGGGCCTGTATGCCGAGAATTACCATCGGCTGGTGCGGCTGTTCGCCCCCCATAAGCTGGCGGCGGGGGAATACGTGTCGAGCGTGGACGATGGCCTGGACGTGCGCCTGAAGATCCAGGAAAAACACCCGTACACGGTTGAACTGGAACTTACCTACGCCTTTGTCGACGCCGAAACCGGCCAGCCATCGCCGTCGGCGCAGTTGCGCATGTATACCGATGCCCATGTCGCCGAGGCGCTGCATTGCCACCCCGGCCGCCACCTCTGGCAGGTGCTGGGCCCGTTCCCGCCGGCGCACACCGTGTTGCAGCACCGTCTGTCGATGAATGGGTTCCTTACCCGTTGGCTGGAATATCTGGCCGAGCAAGGTCATTCCATCGGCACCCTGGAGCGGGTGCCCGACGAGGACGCCGAGGCCTGACAGCGCCCGTTCGAGCTAGAAGGCGCGAACCTCACCAAGGAGTTCGGGATGGCGGTCAAGCACCTTGAGCAGGCAATAAAAAACCCGCCGTAGGCGGGTCCTTTAGTACAACAGTGGCGGAGCGGACGGGACTCGAACCCGCGACCTCCGGCGTGACAGGCCAGCATTCTAACCGACTGAACTACCGCTCCGCATTTGTTGCCTTGCTTCCAGCGAACATCCAACTTATACCCACTTCCGGTGCCCTGGAAAGTGGCGTCCCCACGGGGATTCGAACCCCGGTCGCAACCGTGAAAGGGTTGTGTCCTAGGCCTCTAGACGATGGGGACGTATAGAGTTGGTGGAGCCAGGCGGGATCGAACCGCCGACCTCCTGCATGCCATGCAGGCGCTCTCCCAGCTGAGCTATGGCCCCGCCGCTGGAAGCCGCAAAGAATAGGGCCGGGTCCGGTTTCCGTCAAGCTTTTGTAAACAAAATTTTTCCACCGGTTAGGCTGTGCCCATGCACGCCCTTCAATTCATCCAGGATATCGCCACGGTGATGTTGGTCGCCGGGCTCACCACGGTGATCTTCCAGCGCCTGCGACAGCCCGTGGTGCTCGGTTACATCATCGCCGGCGTGGTGATCGGGCCGTACACGCTTCCGGTGATCTTCATCCACGATGAGAACACCATCCGGACCCTGGCCGAGCTCGGCATGATCCTGCTGATGTTTGCCCTGGGCCTGGAATTCAGCCTGCGCAAGCTGCGCAAGGTGGGAGCCGCGGCACTGGTCGCAGCGGCAGCGGAGATCGCGCTGATGGTATGGCTGGGCTACGAGATCGGCCGGCTCTTTGGCTGGCGGGCGATGGACTCGTTGTTCCTGGGCGCCATGCTGTCCATTTCCTCCACCACCATCATCATGAAGGCGCTCGAAGAGCAGAATTTCAAGCGTGAGCGGTTCGTCCAGTTGATGTTCGGCATCCTCATCGTCGAGGACGTCCTGGCCGTGGTGCTGATGGCAATCCTTTCGGGTATCGCCAACACGGGGAATCTGGAGCCAGGCCAGGCTTTCGGCGCGATCGGCAAACTCACCCTGTTCCTGGTGGTGTCGTTGGTGGTGGGCCTGCTGTTGGTGCCGCGGGTGGTGGATTACATCGCGAGGGTGAGCCGCAACGATGTCCTGCTGGTGGCGGTGCTGGGCATCTGTTTCGGTTTCTGCCTGCTGGCCAGCGAGATGGGCTACAGCGTGGCCCTGGGGGCCTTCATGGTGGGCGCCCTGGTGGCCGAATCGCGCAGCGTGGCACGCATCGAGCGCATCGTTATGCCGGTGCGCGACATGTTCAGCGCATTGTTCTTCGTCGCCATCGGCATGTTGATCGACCCCTCGTTATTGCTGAAATACGCCTTGCCCATCGGGGTGTTGACGGTGGTGGTGGTGCTGGGGAAGGTGATCACCTGCAGTTTCGGCGCCTTCGTCGGCGGTAACGGCGGGCGCACCTCACTGCGCGTGGGCATGGGCCTTGCGCAGATCGGGGAGTTCTCGTTCGTGATCGCATCGCTCGGCCTTACCCTCAAGGTAACGAGCGATTTCCTCTATCCCGTGGCCGTGGCGGTATCGGCGCTTACCACGTTCCTTACCCCCTACCTGATCCGCCTGTCCGAACCGCTGGCCGGAGTATTGGCCCGATCCGCCCCGCGCCGGGTGATGGCGGTAATGTCCACCTATACCGGTTGGGTCAATGGCGTAGGTGCGGCCGGCGGACAACGGGCCATCGTGATGAAGATGGTGCGCCGGCTGGTCTGGCACGTGGTGATCAATACCTTGCTGGTGGTGTCGGTATTCATTGCCATGGCTTTCCTTCACCGGCGTGGTTTCCTGCGTGATTGGCTGGCCGATGCCGACACTCGCCGCAGCGTGATGTGGTCGCTGGCGGCGCTGGTGTCGTTGCCGATGATCGTGGCCGCTTACCGCAAGGCCGAGGCCCTGGGCATGTTGCTGGCCGAGCTTGGCGTGCCGCAGCATGTGGGAGGCTCGCGCAACGTGGCTGTGCGCGCCACGCTGGCCCGTCTGGCGCCGTTGGGCGTCATGCTGGCGCAGGGCGTGCTGGTGGCAGTGCTGGCCTCGACCATCCTTCCGCCGCGCGAGGTCGCCCTGGTGATCGTGGTGATCGTGGCCCTGCTTACGTGGCTTTTTTGGCGACTGCTCGTTCAGGTTCACGCACGGTTGCAGGCAGCGATCCGGGATACCCTGGACAAGCCCCCACCCCCGGCAGACGATCCCTGAGACGGGAAAAAGTCCTTGGACTACGAGCTCCTACAGGATACTTTTGCGGTAGATACGGCGAAAGGGGCGTTTTCCTGCGGGTTTGATAAGCCTACGGGCTGAACCTTTCCATCCTTACGGTGTCCATCGTGCGCGCCGTTGCCAAGGCCGTCCAAGCCCCGCACAATGGCGTTTCTGCCTCCATAGGGGAGGCACTACCGGCCCGTGCCGGCTTTCCACGTTATGAGGGAGTTCTCGATGAAGCACTTTTTGCGCCCCACGATGACGGCCGCCGCGCTGGCTGTTGCGCTTGGCATGACCGCGGGCGCACATGCCCAGGCTGCCAAGGGCAAGACCGCCGCTCCTGCCGCGGCCCCGGCTGCCGTGGACAAGACCAAGGCCAGCTATGTCGTAGGTTGGGACATGGCCAGCCAGCTTCCGCCGCTGGTCCGTAATGAAATCGATCCTGCCACCGTTGCCCGCGCCGTGCAGTCCGCGCTCTCCGGCCAGAAGCCGACCATGACCGAAGCGGAAGCCAAGACGGTCCGTGACGCGTTCGTGGCCAACCTCAAGGCCAAGGCCGAGGTCGAGTACAACCAGGTCGCCGCCAAGAACAAGAGCGAAGGTGAAGCCTTCCTTGCCAAGAACAAGAGCGCCGCTGGCGTGAAGGTCACGGCATCGGGCCTGCAGTACCAGGTGGTCAAGGCCGGCACGGGCGCTCGCCCGGGTCCGACCGATACCGTCTCGATCAACTACACCGGTACCTTCGTCAACGGCGAGAAGTTCGACTCCTCGGCCGACCACAAGCAGGCCGGTCCTACCCAGATCCCGCTTGCCGCGGTGATCCCGGGCTTCCGCGAGGGCCTGCAGCTGATGCAGGTGGGTGGCCAGTACAAGCTGTTCATCCCGTCCACCATCGCCTATGGCGCGCAGCCTGAAAACGGCTTCCCGCCGAACGCCACGATCATCTTCGACGTCGAACTGGTCAAGACCGGCCCGACGCCGGCTGGTGGCCCGGGCGGTCCGGGTGGCGCTGCCAAGCCGGCTGGTGGTGGCTGATCGCATTCCTTTAGGGAAAGCGATGCGTGACGGGGCGCGGATTATTCCGCGCCCCGTTTCTTTTACAATCGTCCATTCCCCACCAGCGGTTTGCTCCCACGATGAAAGTCACCATCTTTGGTACCGGTTACGTCGGTTTGGTCACGGGCACCTGTCTTGCGGAAATGGGCAACGACGTCGTCTGCGTTGACGTGGACAAAGCCAAGATCGAAGGCCTGAAGAACGGCCGCATCCCGATTTACGAGCCGGGCCTGGAACCCATGGTGTTGCGCAACCATGCCGGCGGTCGCCTGGACTTCACCACCGATGCCGTCAGCGCCGTGGCGCACGGCGACCTCATCTTCATCGCCGTGGGTACGCCGCCGGACGAAGACGGCAGCGCCGACCTCCGTTACGTGCTGGCCGTGGCCCGGACCATTGGCGAGAACCTGGGCCGTTACGCGGTGGTGGTGGATAAATCCACGGTGCCCGTAGGCACGGCCGACCGCGTGCGCGAAGCCATTACATCCTCGCTTGCCGCGCGTGGCGCCTCGGTCGACTTCGACGTGGTTTCAAACCCGGAATTCCTCAAGGAGGGCGATGCGGTCGAAGACTGCATGAAGCCCGACCGCATCGTCATTGGCAGCTCAAGCGAGCGCGCCATCAACGCCATGCGCAAGCTGTACAAGCCTTTCAACCGCAACCACGACCGCCTGGTGGTGATGGATGCGCGTTCGGCCGAACTCACCAAGTATGCGGCCAACGCCATGCTGGCCACGAAGATCAGCTTCATGAACGAGCTGGCCAATGTCGCCGAACGCGTGGGCGCCGACATCGAGCGCGTGCGCGAGGGCATCGGTTCGGATCCACGCATCGGTTACCACTTCATCTATCCCGGTACCGGCTATGGTGGTTCGTGTTTTCCCAAGGATGTCCAGGCGCTCGAACGCACGGCGAAGGAACACGGCTACACCGCTGAACTCCTCGGCGCGGTGGAAAGCGTCAATGCACGGCAGAAGTCGCGCCTGTTCGAACTGATCCACCAGCATTTCGACGGCAAGCTCGCGGGCCGCACCATCGGCATTTGGGGCCTGGCGTTCAAGCCCAACACCGATGACATGCGCGAAGCGCCCAGCCGCACGCTGATCGAGGCCTTGTGGAAGGCAGGTGCCAAGGTGCGCGCCTACGATCCGGAGGCGCGCGGTGAAACCGCACGCATCTACGGCGAGCGTGACGACCTGACGCTGTGCAATGGCATGTACGACGCGCTACAGGGTGCCGATGCACTGGCCATCGTCACCGAATGGAAAGCCTTCCGTGCGCCGGACTTCAGCCGTATGCGTGATGCATTGTCCGCGCAGGTGGTGTTCGATGGCCGCAATCTTTACGAACCCACCGCCGTCGAAGACGCAGGGCTTGCCTACTATGGTATCGGCCGCGGACGTAGCCTGCGGACCTCGCCATGAATCACGAACCGCGCCTGGACGAGCTGGAAGTACGCCTGTCGTTCGTCGACGAGGCAGTACAGGGCCTGGCCAGCGCGGACATTGAGCAATCCCAGCGCCTGGCCGCCCTCGAGCGCGCTGTGCGCGAACTTCGTGCTGAACTGGCTTCAGTGCGGTCATCGGCACCCTCCGATCCGCACAGTGAGCCGCCGCCCCCGCATTACTAGACGAGTGTTCCATGGCTGAATCACTGCGCGACCAGCTGCTCAAGAGCGGCATCGTCAAACAGGTCCACGAGGAAAAGCGCCAGCAGCAGGCGCAGGCACCGCGCAAGCCGCGGCCAGCTGGCGCGAACGCCGGCAAGGGCAGGCCGGACGCGAGCGGCAACGCCAAAGGCGGCCAGGTCAACCGTGGCCAGGGCAATCGTGGGCAAGGCAACCGCGGGCAGGGCAGCCGGCCGGAGGGCGCACGTCTACCGTCTTCGAGTGAAATGGACCTGGCCAGGGCTTACGCCATCCGCGCGCAGGCGGAAGCCACCGAGCGCCGCAAGGCCGAGACGGAGGCCGCCGAGCAGGCGCGGTTGCGCAAGGAGCGCAAGCGCAAGCTGCAGTCGCTGTTGGAAGGCAAGGCGCTGAACAAGCCCGATGCCGACCAGGTGCGCCACTTCACCTATGGCGAAAAGATCCGCCGCATTTATGTCGATGCCGGTCAACTGGTGGCGTTGAACGCTGGCGAGTTGGGCGTGGTGCAGCATGGCGGCCGCTATGTGCTGTTGCCGCGCGCGATCATCGATGAAGTCGCGGCACTCGCACCCGGGCTCGTGGCGTTGCTGGTCAGGCCCGGTGAGTACGTCGAGGCCGACGACGGCGTGCCGGACGATCTCATGTGGTGATTGATCGGCGCCGCCACCGAGGCGGCGCCGGTTTCAACCCAGTTCGTCCCAGCCAGCCTTGGGCATGAAGCGTTCGCCGTAACGCTGGGCGAGCTTCTGCAGGCGCTCACGCACCTTGGCCACGCCCTCGCTACGGGCGTATTCGATCGGGCCGCCACGGAACGGGGCGAAGCCGGTACCGAAGATCACGCCGGCATCGAGGAGGTCTGCATCGTCCACCACACGCTCGTGCAGGCAGGCCACCGCTTCGTTCACCATCGGCAGGATCATGCGGTCAATGAGGTCGGGCGGCGTCGTGTAGTTCTCGTCCACCGGCGGCTTCTGGGGCTTGCCATCAACCCAGGCGTACAGGCCCTGGCCATCCTTCTTGCCGCGCTTGCCATCCTGGATCTTGCCTTCAAGGCCCTGCGGTAGTTCAAGCCCGAGGAACGGGGCCAGTTCCGCGCCTACCGAGGCGCACACGTCAAGGCCCACGGTGTCGGCCAGTTCGATCGGACCCATCGGCATGCCGAAGCGCTTGGCTTCGCGATCGAGCACGGGGCCGGGCACGCCTTCGTTGTAAAGGCGCATGGCCTCGAGCAGGTACGGCATCAGGATGCGGTTGACCAGGAAGCCCGGGGTGCCCTTCACGGGCACGGGCAGCTTACCCAGAGCCTTGATGAAGGCGAGGCCGCGTTTCTCCGACGCCGCATCAAGGGCGTCGTGGCGCACCAGTTCCACCAGCGGCATCTGCGCTACGGGGTTGAAGAAGTGCAGGCCCATGAAGCGTTGCGGGGCAGCCAGCTTGCCACGGAGTTCATCCAGCGGGATGGACGATGTGTTGGTGGCCAGAAGCTCGTCTGCCTTGAATTGCGGCTCAATCGTGGCGTAAAGCGCCTGCTTGGCCTGCGCATTCTCGAAGATCGCTTCGATCGCAAGGTCGGCATTCGCGGCTCCCGCCCCTTCGACGTCGGCCTTTAGCCGGGCCATGGCGGCATCGACTTTCGCCGGTGACTTCAGGCGTTTTTCAAACAGCGCCTGCGCTCGCGTGATCGCAGGTTCGACATACTTCATCTCGCGGTCCTGCAGCGTGACCTCGAATCCCTTGAGAGCCGCCCAGGCGGCGATGTCACCGCCCATGACGCCGGCGCCCACCACGTGGACGCGTTCGATACGGTGCTCGGCCTTGCCAGCCAATCCCTTCAGGCGCTCCTGCAGCAGGAAGATGCGGATGAGATTGCGTGCGGTGGGCGTCTGCGCCAGTTTGGCGACACCTCGGGCCTCGAGCTTGAGCCGCTGGTTGATGTCACTGCCGCCGCGCTGCCAAGCGTCGATCAGGGCGAAGGGCGCAGGGTAGTGTTCCTTGCGCACCTTGGCGGCTGTCTGCTTGCGCACCATCGGCGCGATGATCTGTCGCGCCAGCCAGGTATTGGTGGCCCAGGCACGGGCTCGCTGCGCGAACGGCCGTGGTGTCGGACGGCGAATGAAGTGCCGTGCCTCGGCAAGCAGTTCATCCGGCTTGGCCAGGCGATCGACCAGGCCGACCGCTTTCGCCCGCCTGGGGTTGAAGGACTTGCCGGTGAGCATCGCCTGCAGCGCGTCGGGCGCACCGATCAACCGTGGCAACCGGGCGCTGCCTCCCCAGCCGGGAAAGATGCCCAGCATCACTTCGGGCAGGCCGATCTTCGTGGTGTCGTCGTCGGCGACGATGCGGTAGCGGCAGGCCAGCGCCAGTTCCGTGCCACCACCCATGCATGCGCCGTGGATGGCGGCGATGGTCGGGCAGGGCAGGCGCGCGAGGTTCTCGTAGACGCGCTGGCCGTTTTCGATGTTCTCCTGCACCGTGCCGGCTTCGGCGTAGGTAACGAACTCCTTGATGTCGGCACCCACGGCGAAGCCGGAAGGCTTGGCCGAATGGATGACCACGCCGGGCGGGTTGTCGATAGCCAGGCGCTCGACGATTTCGGCCAGTTCATCGAGCACCGCGCGCGAAAGCGCATTGACGCTTGTGCCTTCGCGGTCCAGGGCGAGCAATACCACGCCGTTGTCGTCTTCGCTGGCGTGCCAGTGTTTAAAGCGTAATCCTTCGAACATATCGTACGGCGCCGGGTCGATAATGAGTCGGCACACCTTACCTCCGCACAAGAGCTATTGCGAGACGAACGTTCGCTAGCGTACGGTTCACCGAATATGTCCATTGATGCCCAGGCTGGAAACGACATCCTCGAGCGCGTGCTCGAGGCGGAGGGGCCGCTTGTCTGGCTGGACGTCGACGACGTCGAGGGCCTGGTGGCCCGGTTCGCCGCCATGGCGCGGCGCAGCGGGCAATCGATGTACCGCTGGCGCCCGGAGGACGGCCTGGCAAGCCTGCGCGAGGCCAGCACACGGGTGCCCGGTTGCCCCCGCGTGGGCGACGTGCTGCGTTACATCCTGCAAAGCCTGCACTTTGGCATCTACCTGGTGACGCCGCCGGCCCTGGTGGGTGCGCAGGATGCCCACCTGCTTCGCCAGGTGGCTCGTTTGCCGGCCCAGCCGGTGCGCCGCGTGATCTTGCTCGGCGGGGCCCCCTCGCTGGCAGAATCGCTCGACGACGTGCTGGTGCAGATGACCGCTCGGGAACGCGCGGCAGGCCTGCGGCTGCGCGACGGGCGCTGGGTCACCTGATGCCCGATTTTCCCGGTGTCCTTATCCTTGCCGCGCAGCGCGACGTGCGGCGTGACATGTTCGATGCGTTCGATCATGTGGGCTTCCGCCCGATCCTTGCCGCCCGGGACGTTGCGCAGGCCGAGTCGCTGTTGCTGGACGAGCCGCCACTTGCGCTGGTCGTGCTGGCGCTGGAGGCCGACCCGGGCCGCGTACTCGGTTTTGCCCACGCGCTGCGTTCGCGTCCAGCCTACCGCGATACCCCCCTGATCGCCGTGGTCGACGATACCGCGGCCATGGATACGCGCCTCCTGGCACCGGTATTCAACGACTGGTTGCGGCGTGCTTCCATCCGCGCTGAATTACTGCCCCGCGCCACGCGCAGCATTGGCGACGCAACGACACTCGCCGCCGCCCCGGCTGCCGTTACACCGGAAAGTCCGCCTGCGGCGATCACCAACCCTGTCGTGGTGCCAGCCCTGGCCCGCCACGACCTCGCTTCACGCGCATTGTCGATGGTGGCTGCCCTGGCCGGTTGCGCCAGTGACGATGCGGGCCTGGCTGACGGCGTGGCGACGGTGGCCCATACCCTGGAGCTCGACGTGGTGTCCCTGTGGGCTTTCCAGCCCGAGCACGAGGAGCCCGTGGAACTGGCTCGTTTCTGCGCGCCGGACCTGCCCGTCGAAGGCCCGTCGGTCGCGCAACAGGGATTACTCAAAGTGGCCCTGCGTGGCGATGCGGTGGTGGCGCTGGAAAGCGTCCGGGGCCTTGGTAGCGACGCCCTCGTCCAGGTACTCGGGCTCGGTGCCTATGCCGCGCTGCCGCTGATGGACGAGCGCCGGGTGGTACTGGGTGCACTGGTGGTCGGGCGACGCGAGCCGGCCCCGGATGCCGCGACCATGGAGGCGGCCCTGCGCACCGGGGCCAACCGCTTCGCCAGCGCCCTGGAACTTCGCGCCGCCCGCGAGCAGGGACGCGCACGGGGCCTGCTCGATGCAGTGACGGGCCTGCCCAACCGGTTGTTGTTCAACGACCGGCTCGATACCAACATCCGCGAGGCCCATCGCACCGGCGAATGTTTTGCGGTGATGTTCGTTGACCTGGACCGCTTCAAGTCGATCAACGATTCCTTAGGTCATGCTACCGGCGACCTCGTGCTGGGCGCGGTGGCGCGCCGACTGCAATCGAACGTTCGTGCGTCGGACACCGTGGCGCGCTACGCGGGCGACGAGTTCACGGTAATCCTGCGCCACATCATCAAGCGTGACGACGTGCTGCGCATTGCCGAGAAGATCGTCCAGGTGATGGAATCACCGCTGATGCTTGGCGACGGCTCGGAACTGCAGATCACCGCCTCCATCGGCGTAAGTTTCTTCCCCGACGATGCGACGGATTCGGAAATGCTGCTGCGCCACGCGGACGAAGCCATGTACGGGGCCAAAAGCCTTGGCCGCAACAACTTCCAGGTGTACGCCTCCAATCCGGACACCATGCAGCAGCAACACGTGGCGCTCAAATCCAAGCTGCGCCATGCCGAGCGCAACAACGAATTGCGCGTGTACTACCAGCCCCAGGTGCGTGCCGACAGCGAGGACATCGTCGGCATGGAGGCACTGGTACGCTGGGAGCACCCGGAACTGGGCACGATCAGCCCGGCGTTCTTCATCCCATTGGCCGAGGCCAGCGGACTGATCGTCTCCATCGGTGCCTGGGTGCTGCGCACCGCGTGCATCCATGCGCGGGCGTGGCAGGAAGCCCACGGTTTCGACTTGCGCCTGGGCGTGAATCTCTCCGCCGTGCAGCTGATGCAGCCGAACCTTGTGGAAACGGTCGCCGATATCCTCAATGAAACGGGCTTCAATCCCCAACACCTGGAGCTGGAGGTTACCGAGAGCATCAGTGTGAAGACCGTGCCGAACCTGGTGGAGAGCCTCGATGCGCTGCATGCGCTGGGCTGCCGCATCGCCATCGATGATTTCGGCACGGGCGCGGCATCGCTGGATTACCTGCGCCGCCTTCCCGCCGATCGCATCAAGATCGACCAGAGCTTCGTGCGCAACATCGGCGTGGACCCCGATGACGAAGCCATTGTCCGCGCCACCATCGACATGGCCCACCGCCTCAAGCGAGGCGTGGTGGCCGAGGGCGTGGAAATCGAACAGCACCTGGACTTCCTGCGGGCCAACGGCTGCGACGAACTGCAGGGCTACCTGTTCTGCCGGCCGCTGCCCCACCTGGCCTTCGACAAGCTCCTTAACGAGCGGGCGCGCATACTTGCCGGCGGCCTGTCACCCGTTGACCATGCTTGATGACAACCGCGACGGCCCCATGTGCGTTGTTGGGGATTCGTCCTGCCATGGACCTGCGCGCGAGTGAACTTGCCGCCGGACGGGTGGTCGAAGGCGCAGCCGTCCACCCGCGAAGGCCCCGCGGCAACCATTGAAGGAGAGGGCCCCCGATGGGTGAAAATGAAGTTGACCAGGCACTGGTCGAGCGCGTCCAGGCAGGCGACCGCCGTGCGTTCGACTTGCTGGTGCGCAAGTACCAGCATCGTCTGGTCGCGCTCATCTCCCGTTATGTGCGCGACTGGTCCGAGTGCGAGGACATCGCCCAGGAGTCCTTCGTCCGCGCCTGGAAGGCGCTGCCGGCGTTCCGCGGCGAAAGTGCGTTCTACACCTGGCTGTACAAGATCGCGGTCAATACCGCCAAGAACCACCTGGTGGCCATGGGTCGGCGGCCGCCGACCGACGACATCGCGGTGGACGATGCCGTGCATGGCCCCGGTGCCAGCCGCCTTCACGAAAGCGCCACACCTGAACGCGAGTTGATGCGCCAACAGGTGGAACAAACGGTGTTTTCCACTGTCCAAGCCTTGCCCGAGGAATTGCGGGTGGCGATCACCCTGCGTGAGGTCGACGGCCTCAGCTACGATGAAATCGCCGAAAAGATGGGGTGCCCGATCGGCACCGTACGGTCGCGGATCTTCCGTGCCCGAGAAGCAATCGACGAAAAGCTGCGGCCCGTGCTGGATACCCGCGAGGACTACCGATCATGAGTGAAAGCAACCTGGAAAACCTCTCCGCCGCGGCGGATGGTCAGTTGTCGGCACAGGAACTTCGATTCCTGATGCGGCGGCTGGACCACGACCAGGCCCTGCGCGAAGCATGGGACCGCTTCCATCTTGCCGGCGATGGCCTGCGTGGACAGGCGCCTGCGCAGCTGGCGTCAGCCGCATTCGCCGCCCGGGTGATGGCCGCGATCGACCAGGCACCGCTCATGGCCGTGGCCCCGCGCCGCCGGCACTGGCTGCACTGGTCCGCCGGTGGCGCCATTGCCGCGGGTGTTGCGGTTGCCGCACTGATGGTGTCCCAGCCAGCCGGCCATCGTCCGGATACCGCGGCCCCGGTGGCCGCCACCCACGCCACCGGCAATACCACGGATGCCTCCGTGGCGGACGTCGGCAGCAGCCCGGCGGCTGCGCCGCAGTGGCTGTCGGGCAATGTTGCCTCGCGCCTTACCCAGCAGGCGGCCTACGGCAGTGGTTCGCCCATGGCCAGCTACCCGCAGCAAGTAAGCCAGTACCAGGTTCAACCCCTGCAGCCGGTGCAGTTCAATGGCGCCATCAGCGCCAACGATGCCCGCTACATGATCCTGCTCAGCCCGGTCGTGCCCGCCGTGCAGGCGGTACCCCGGCAGCAGCGCGCACAGGCGCAATAGAACACTTCGCTGGAGCGGACTGCACACCCGTTCGCTCCGGCCGCGCCAGGTTCCCTGGCGTCTTGCCAAACCAAACCATTGAAACAACCGGTCGCCAGGTAAACGCGGCAGGTACCGATACGAAAGACCTAAGTTGAGGAGGAATCGGATGACCTTTATGACCCGGCGCTGGCTCCTGGCAGCAGCGCTTTGCCTTTCCACAGGCGCGGTTTACGCGCAGCCGGCCTCGTCGCTGCCGGACTTCACCGGCATCGTCGAAAAGAACGCCGCGGCCGTGGTGCACGTTGAAGCGAAGTACACCGGCAAGGGCAAGAGCCAGCGCACCAAGCCGCGCATGGCGCAGCAGATGCCCGACGACCAGCAGGAGTTGTTGCGGCGGTTCTTCGGCATGCCGATGATGCCCTCACCGGAAGAGCAGCAAAGCACGTCGCTTGGATCTGGCTTCATCATCTCCGCCGACGGCTACGTGATCACCAACAACCATGTGGTGGAAGACGCCGACACCGTTACCGTGCGCCTGCAGGACCGCCGCACGCTGGACGCCAAGGTGGTCGGCGCCGATCCGAAATATGACATCGCCCTGCTGAAGGTAAACGCGGGCAGCCTGCCGACGGTCGCCATCGGCGATTCGCGCGCACTCAAGGCTGGCCAGTGGGTGCTGGCCATCGGCTCGCCGTTTGGTTTCGACTACACCGTGACCCAGGGCATCGTCAGCGCCGTGGGCCGTAACCTCGGCAGCCGCGACCAGCCGTACACCTCGTTCATCCAGACCGATGTGCCGATCAACCGCGGTAATTCCGGCGGTCCGTTGTTCGACCTCGCCGGCAAGGTGGTGGGCGTCAATTCGCAGATCTATTCCAGCACCGGCGGTTACCAGGGGGTGGCGTTCTCGATCCCCATCGACGTGGCCATGGACGCCGTGCAGCAGATCAAGCAGAAAGGCTATGTCACCCGCGGCATGCTGGGCGTCCAGGTGGGCGTAGTCACCGACGACATGGTCAAGGCATGGAAGCTCGATTCGGGCGTGGGCGCGGCCGTGGCCAATGTCACCCCCGGTAGCGGGGCGGCCAAGGCAGGCCTGCGCTACGGCGACATCATCCTGTCGTTCAATGGCCAGGCCATCGGCCAGGCCTCCGATCTGCCGCCCCTGGTGGCCAGTACAAAGCCGGGCACGGTAGCCAAGGTCGGTATCCTGCGGGACGGCAGGAAACAGACGGTCGAGGCTACTGTCGGCGAACTACCGCGTGATGGTGACGCCCTGGCCAGCGATGGCGCGGGCACGGGGAAGATGCCGGGCGCAGCTTCCGGCAAGGCACTTGGGCTGGAAGTCACCAATCTCTCAGCCAGCGAGCGGAAGGATGCCGGACTCGGCGCAGGCGAGGGCGTTGCCATCAAGAGCGTCACCGGCAAGGCGGCCCAGGCGGCTGGATTGCAGGCCGGCGACGTGGTGCTGATGGTCAACCAGACCCGCGTGGGTACGGTGGCCGCCTTTGCCGAAGCCGCCCGGGGGCTGAAATCGGGCGATACCGCCCTGTTGCTGGTGCGTCGCGATGACGCCACCCAGTTCATCCCCATCACCATGCCTTAGAACCGGCCGGGCCGCCCGTGGGGCGGCCCTTCCGTGCGATAATCGCCGTTTGCGCGTCGCAGACCCCTACGGGTTGCGGCGCCACGTTGCCCGCGTCGCGGGGACGGGCATTCCCAGGCATCGGCGCTCCATGGATCTCATTCGCAACTTCTCCATCATTGCCCACATCGACCATGGCAAGTCCACGCTTGCTGATCGAATCATCCAGATCTGCGGCGGCCTGTCCGAACGCGAGATGGAAGCGCAGGTACTGGACAACAATCCCATCGAGCGCGAGCGTGGCATCACCATCAAGGCGCAGTCGGTGTCGTTGCCGTATAAGGCACGCGACGGCAAAACCTACCAGCTCAACTTCATCGACACCCCGGGCCACGTGGATTTCTCCTACGAGGTAAGCCGCTCGCTGGCCGCCTGCGAAGGTGCCCTGCTGGTGGTCGACGCCGCCCAGGGCGTGGAGGCGCAGTCGGTGGCCAACTGCTACACGGCGATCGAGCAGGGCCTGGAAGTGGTGCCGGTACTGAACAAGATCGACCTGCCCACCGCGGACATCGAGAAGGTCAAGGGCGAGATCGAGGCGGTGATCGGCATCGATGCCAGCGACGCCATTTCGATCAGTGCGAAAACCGGCCTCAACGTGGTCGAGGTGCTCGAGGCGATCATCGCCCGCATCCCGCCGCCCAAGCCGCGCGATACCGACCGCCTGCAGGCGTTGATCATCGATTCCTGGTTCGACAATTACCTGGGCGTGGTGTCCCTGGTGCGCGTGATGCAGGGCGAGATCAAGCCCGGCGACAAGATCCTGGTGATGTCCACCGGGCGCGTGCACCTGGTCGACGACGTCGGCGTGTTCACCCCGAAACTGAAGAAGCTCGACAAGTTGGGCGCGGGCGAGGTGGGCTGGATCAATGCCTCGATCAAGGACGTTCACGGCGCCCCGGTGGGCGACACGCTTACCCTTGCCAGCAAGCCGGCCGAGCACCCGCTGCCCGGCTT
The DNA here is from genome assembly GCF_036499745.1 of Pinirhizobacter sp. Lineage (NCBI taxonomy): Bacteria > Pseudomonadati > Pseudomonadota > Gammaproteobacteria > Lysobacterales > Rhodanobacteraceae > Pinirhizobacter > Pinirhizobacter sp. The sequence continues at coordinate 22,835 of NZ_DASYDG010000015.1, read as the reverse complement.
CCAGACCATGCAGCCGCGCGTCTTCGCAGGCCTTTTCCCGGTGTCGGCCGATGACTACCCCGCGCTTCGCGAGGCGCTGGACAAGCTGCGCCTGAACGATGCATCGATGTTCTTCGAGCCGGAGAGTTCCGAGGCCATGGGCTTCGGTTTCCGTTGCGGCTTCCTGGGCATGCTGCACATGGAGATCGTGCAGGAGCGCCTGGAGCGCGAATACGACCTCAACCTCATCAGCACCGCGCCCACGGTGGTGTACGAGGTGCTCAAGACCGACGGCAGCATCCTGAAGCTGGATAATCCGTCCAAGCTGCCGCCGATCCCGCAGATCCAGGAGATCCGCGAGCCGATCATCGTGGCCAGCATCCTTACCCCGCAGGCTTACGTCGGTAACGTGATCACGCTGTGCGAAGAAAAGCGTGGCGTGCAGCGTTCCATCCACTACCTGGCAACGCAGGTGCAGGTGACCTACGAGATCCCGCTGGCCGAAGTGGTGCTCGATTTCTTCGACCGGCTCAAGTCCGTCTCGCGTGGCTATGCGTCGATGGACTACCACATGGAGCGGTTCGACGCTGGTCCGTTCGTGCGCGTGGACGTATTGATCAACGGTGACCGGGTCGATGCGTTGAGCCTCATTGTTCACCGGTCGCACGCCGACCGCCGTGGCCGCGAACTGGTGGAGCGCATGAAGGATCTGATCCCCCGCCAGCAGTTCGACGTGGCGATCCAGGCTGCCGTCGGCGCCCAGGTGATCGCCCGCTCCACGGTGAAAGCGCTTCGAAAGAACGTGCTGGCCAAGTGCTACGGCGGCGACGTGTCGCGCAAGAAGAAATTGCTGGAGAAGCAGAAGGAAGGCAAGAAGCGCATGAAGCAGGTCGGTAGCGTGGAAATTCCCCAGGAAGCCTTCCTGGCGGTGCTCCGGACGGACAAATAACCCCGAAGGTCACGTATTCGCAAGCCGGTCGCCGGTGTTACCGTGCGGCCTTGTTGGCCGGCCCGGGAGTGGCGGCCTTGAACGATGGAGTAGGCATGGAATTCGATTTCGCGGCGATCCTCCTTGGCCTGACAGCGCTGTTCGGCGTGGTCTGGGCTTTCGACCGCCTGTTCCTGTACAAGGGACGCAAGGCCCGGACCGAAGCTTCCGGCGAGCCGCTGGTCGACCCCTGGCCCACCGACTGGGCCCGTTCGCTGTTCCCGGTGATCCTGATCGTGCTGTTGCTGCGTTCGTTCGTCGCCGAGCCGTTCCGCATCCCCTCAGGCTCGATGATGCCCACCTTGAACGTGGGTGATTTCATCCTGGTCAACAAATTCGCCTACGGCCTGCGCATGCCGGCCTTCAACAACAAGCTGGTGTCCATCGGTGAGCCGCGCCGCGGCGATGTGGTGGTGTTCCGGTTCCCCGGGTACATCTGCCAGGTCGACGGCCAGGTACTGCGCAGTGGCGACCAGTCCTGCGAAGACCCGCATACGCCGGTGCCCAACCAGAACTGGATCAAGCGCGTGATCGGCCTGCCCGGCGACCGCATCGAGTCGCGCGGCAGCGAGCTCTACATCAATGGCGAACGGGTGGTGGACGACGCCATCGGCCCGTACGAGGGCGATCCGCGACTGGCCGAGGACAGCCTGATGCTGGCCAACGGGGCCACGCTCTGGACCGAGCACCTGCCAGGTACCGCAGGCGCGCCTGGCGTGGACCACCGCATCGCGCTGATGCCTGCCTACAACATCCCGCACGACATCCCCAATGGTGACGTTCCCACGGTCGTACCGCAGGGGTGCTACATCGTGATGGGCGACAATCGCTACAACAGCACCGATAGCCGCTGGTGGGGCTGCATGCCCGAGAAGAACCTGGTGGGCAAGGCGTTCGTCGTCTGGCTGAGCTGGAAAGGCCTGGATTTCCCCTGGCTGGACTTCCCGCGCATGGGCCGGGTGATCCATTGATCCATCCCGGCTCGGGCGCGGAGCGGTTATGCTTTGCCCGCGGCGCGCCACGGGTGCGGGCTCACGATCCATTCTTCGGGGGGAGACAGTCATGAAAGGCAGGCAATCAGGCGTCACGCTGGTCGGTTTCATCATCATCCTGGCCGTGGTCGGGTTCTTCGCCTATGCGGCGATGAAGCTGGTGCCTGCCTATACGGAATTCATGGGCGTGCAGAAGGCGATGACGCAGATCGGTGCCGCGGGCACCTCGGGCAAGACACTCGACGACATCCGCCGCGACCTCATGTTCAAGATGAATTTCCAGTACGTGGACGACGCCACCATCAAGCCGAAGGACATCACCGTGCAGCGGCAGGGCAATGCGGCCACGCTGCATGTGCAATACGACAAGATCATCCCGTTCATGTACAACATCTCGCTGCTCCTGCATTTCGAGACATCCAAGCCGCTCGCAGGTGACATCGCGCAATGAGGAAGGTGTGAAGCCGCTGCATCGTTTCGCCGATCCGGCGCTGGCCCAGCTGGCGCTGACACACCGCAGCGCCGGACGTCCCAATAACGAGCGGCTCGAATTCCTCGGCGATGCCCTTCTGGGTTCGATGGTGGCCGAGATGCTCTATCAGGCGCATCCCAAGGCCAGTGAGGGCGAACTCTCGCGGCTGCGCGCCCAGATGGTGAACGGCCAGGCGCTGGCCGTGGTGGCCAAATCGCTGGAGATCGGCGACGACCTGAAACTTGGCCCCGGCGAGTTGAAGAGCGGCGGCTTCCGTCGCGAGTCGATCCTCGCCGATGCGTTCGAGGCGCTGATTGCGGCCATTTACCTGGACGCCGGCTTCGACGCTTGCCGCGAAGTGGTGCGCGGCCTCTTCGCCGACCAGGTGGCTGCGATGCCGCGTTCGAGCAAGGACGCCAAGACGCGCCTGCAGGAATGGCTCCAGGGCAGGGGCCTGCCCCTGCCTACCTATGAATTGATCGACAGCCACGGCGAAGACCACGCCAAGACCTTCGACATCAGCTGCACGATCGCCGACCCCATCACTTGCCGCGTCGAAGGGCGCGGCGGCAGCCGCCGGGCTGCCGAACAGGAAGCTGCCGAGGCCGTGCTGGCTCGCCTGCTGGAGCAAACCGCATGAACGAAGAATCCACCATCGAAAACGAAAACAAACCGGTTGTCCCCGCCGACTACCGCTGCGGTTTCGTGGCCCTGGCCGGTCGGCCGAACGTGGGCAAGTCCACCTTGCTCAATGCCCTGGTGGGATTCCGCCTATCTGCCGTGAGCCCCCGTCCGCAAACCACGCGCCACCGCATCCTGGGCATCGCCACGCGACCTGCAGGCCAGATCCTGTACGTGGACACCCCGGGCCTGCATCGCGGCGCGAAGCGGGCGATGAACCGAAGCATCAACCGCACCGCGCGTTCAGCCATGTCGGACGTCGATGTCGGCGTGCAGGTGATCGAGGCTAATCGCTGGACGGATGAGGACACCGCCGTGCACGCGGTGTTGTCCGAACAATCCGCACCGCGCATCCTGGTGATCAACAAGGTGGACCTGGCCAAGGATAAAGCGGCGATGCTGCCGTTTGTCGCCGATCTCACCACCAAACATGCCTTTGACGAGGTGCATTACGTCAGTGCACTCAAGCGCAAGGGTCTGGAAGAGCTCGAGCGCAGCCTGATCGCACGCCTGCCCCAGGCCCCGCCTGTGTATGGCGAGGACGAAATAACCGATCGCAGCGAACGCTTCCTGGCCTCGGAGATGGTCCGCGAACAGCTGATGCGCCGGCTCGACCAGGAACTGCCTTATGCCACCACGGTAGAGATCGAGCAGTTCGTCGACCGCGAGGATGGCGTGGCGGAGATCCACGCCATCATCTGGGTTGAACGTGACGGCCAGAAGGCGATCGTCATCGGCCATGGCGGCGCGCAGCTGAAGGCCATCGGCAGTGCCGCGCGCAAGGCGATGGAAAGCGTTTTCGAACGCAAGGTATTCCTCAAGCTCTGGGTGAAAGTGCGTGAGGGCTGGGCCGACGATGAGAACGCACTCAAGCGCTTCGGCTACGAATAAGCCCTGGGCGCCATGCGCATCGACCAGCAACCCACGTTCGTGCTGCATGGGCGGCCGTATCGCGAGACATCGCTGCTGCTTGAATGCCTTACCCGCGACCATGGCCGCATAGGCGTAGTGGCCCGCGGGGTGCGCAGGGAGCGGGCCAGGCTGCAGCGCTCGCAGCTCGAACCCTTCCAGCCCATGGCGCTGGATCTTCTGCTCCGCGGTGAACTGGCCACTTTGCGTGCCGCCGAGCCCATCGGCCAGCCGATGCGGCTGGCGGGTGATGCGCTGATGTCGGGGCTGTACCTCAACGAGCTCATCGTGCGCCTGACAGCGCGTCACGATCCGCAGCCTGCCGTGTTTGACGCCTACGGCGATACACTGCTGCGGCTTGCCGATGGCGAGCCAGTGGGCTGGACTTTGCGACGCTTCGAACGCGACCTGCTCGATGCCCTGGGCTACGCCCTGGCACTGGAGTACGAAGGTGACAGCGGCCAGCCCCTGGTGCCGGGAGGAAGCTATCGCTACGAACCGGAACTGGGCGCCGTGCCTGCGCGCCCCAACGAGCCGCACACGGTGCGGGGACGAGACCTGCTGGACCTCGCCGCCGACCAGTGTCCGGATACCGCCGGGCTCGCCGCCCTGCGCCGGCTGATGCGCCAGGTGATCACCTTCCACCTCGGTGGAGGCGAACTACGGGCATGGAAGCTGCTGGGGCAGCCCGGCGCTCACCGTTGATTCGGGTAAGCTTCAGGCTCCCCGGCCCGTGATCTCTTCACCCATGCGCCTTTCGTTCGTCGCCAGCAGCACCTCCATCGCCCGAAAGGCCCGCGAAGCACTGGTGGAACGCTATGGCGACGTCCCCCTGGCCGAGGCCGAGACCGTGGTGGCCCTGGGTGGCGATGGCTTCATGCTGCGTGCCCTGCACGATGCTCGCTCGCTGGGCGTACCGGTTTACGGCATGAAGCTGGGCAAGGTCGGTTTCCTGATGAACCGCCACGAGCTTCCCGATCTCGTCGAGCGCATCGAGCGCGCGCACCCGGCGATCCTGCATCCGCTGGAAATGACATGTACCTGCATCGATGGCCAGGAGCACAAGGCATTGGCCTTCAACGAGGTGTCGCTGATCCGCCAGACCAACCAGGCAGCGCATCTGCAGGTCCGCATCAACGAACTGGTGAAGCTCGACGAGCTTGTCTGCGATGGCATCCTGGTGTCCACGCCGGCCGGTTCCACGGCCTATAACTTCTCAGCCCACGGGCCGATCCTGCCCCTGGACGCCAATGTGCTCGCCCTCACCCCGATCAGCCCGTTCCGCCCGCGTCGCTGGCGCGGCGCCATCCTGCCGCACGCCTCGCGCGTGGGATTCACCATCAAGGACCCGGACAAGCGGCCGGTGAGCGCCACAGCCGACTTCCACGAAGTGCGCGATGTGCACAGCGTGGAGATCCGCCAGTCGCGGCGGCACGGCGTGCGCCTGCTCTTCGATCCGGAACACAACCTGCAGCAGCGCATCCTTGACGAGCAGTTCGCCCTGTAGATCGGTGGTAAATTCACACGGTGCCCTTCGGAGCCTGAAGCTGTGTCCCAGCCGCCTGAAACCAACGCCCACGCGAAGGAAGCCACCGGCGACAACCGCCTGGTGGTGGCCATTTCCTCGCGCGCGCTGTTTGACATGGGCAATAGCCACGAGCTCTTCGAGCGCGAGGGGCTGGACGCCTACCGCCAGTTCCAGATCGAAAAGGAAGACGAGCTGCTCGAGCCGGGCGTGGCCTTTCCGCTGGTGCAGAAGCTCCTGGGGCTGAACCGCCTGGCCGGTGATGTTCCACCGGTGGAAGTGATCCTGCTCTCGCGCAATTCTGGCGATACGGGGTTGCGCATCTTCAATGCGATCCAGCACTACGAACTGGGCATCAGCCGTGCGGCGTTCACCAGCGGTGCGCCCACATCCGATTACATCGCGCCGTTCCGCGCCGATCTTTTCCTCTCGGCCAATCCCGAGGACGTCGGTCGCGCCTTGCGCGCGGGAGTTGCCGCGGCCACCATCCTGCCGTCCACCGCGCCGCCGCGTTCGAGCGAGCAATTGCGCATTGCCTTCGACGGCGATGCGGTGATCTTTGGCGACGAAGGCGAACGCGTCTCGCGCGAGGAGGGCATCGAGGCCTTCCACCGCAATGAGAGCGAACGCTGGGCCGAACCGCTCTCCGGAGGACCGTTCCGAGGGTTCCTGTCGGCGCTGCACCGGCTGCAGGCGGCTTTTCCGGCCGAGGATTCCCCCATCCGCACGGCCCTGGTCACCGCCCGTTCCGCGCCGGCGCACAAGCGCGTCATCCTTACCCTTCGACGGTGGGGCGTGCGCATCGACGAGGCGCTGTTCCTGGGCGGGCGCGACAAGGGGCCGTTCCTGGAAGCCTTCGGCGCCGATATCTTCTTCGATGACTCCCCGGCCAACGTGGAATCCGCGCGCCGCCACGTGGCCACCGGCCACGTACCGCACGGCGTCTCCAACCCCTAGTTTTTTGCACTGCAACAGGCCGATCACGGGCCCCCCGGTACAATGGCCGCTCCCCGCACGCCGTCGTACCCGGAGTACCCATGAGCACCCAGCCCAAGCATGTTCCCGCCAGTGACGCCCGGGGTGAACGCGCCCCGTTGCGTTTCGTCACCGCGGCGAGCCTGTTCGATGGCCACGATGCGGCGATCAACATCATGCGCCGCATCATCCAGGCGCAGGGCGCCGAGGTGATCCACCTGGGCCATAACCGTTCGGTGGAAGATGTTGTCCGCGCGGCCCTGCAGGAAGATGCCGACGCCATCGCATTGTCGTCGTACCAGGGCGGCCACGTGGAGTACTTCAAGTACATGGTGGACATGCTGCGCGAACGCGGCGCAGCCCATATTCGTGTGTTCGGAGGCGGTGGCGGCACCATCACGCCTGAGGAAATCCGCGAGCTGCAAGCTTACGGCGTAGAGCGCATCTACCATCCGAACGACGGCATGAAGCTCGGCCTGGTGGAGATGATCGAGGACGTCGTCAAGCGCACCCGCGCGGCGGCCGATGAACGTGCCACCGCAGTGAAGGAACATCCCACCGAAGCGAAGGTGAGCGATGAGATCTCCATCGGCGCCACGCTGACGGCGATCGAAGAGGGCATGTATTCGGAAGGCGAGCTTACCCGCTTGCGCAAGGCGTGGGAGCTGGCCGGTCGCAAGACGCCTGTGCTCGGCCTTACCGGCACCGGCGGCGCGGGTAAATCCAGCGTGGTCGACGAACTGCTGTTGCGCTTCCTGCACGCATTCCCTGACATGCGTATCGCCGTGCTGGCGGTGGATCCCACCCGCCGCCGTAGCGGGGGCGCCCTGTTGGGCGACCGCATCCGGATGAATTCCCTGCGTTCAGAACGCGTGTACATGCGGTCGATGGCCACGCGCCGCCAGCACGCGGCGGTGAACGAAATGCTCCACGACTGCATCAACTTCCTCAAGAGCCAGGCCTACGACCTGGTGATCGTGGAAACCGCCGGTATCGGCCAGAGCGATTCGGAAATCGTCGACCTGGTCGATTTCCCGATGTACGTGATGACCAGCGAATACGGCGCGGCCAGCCAGCTGGAGAAGATCGACATGATCGACTTCGCCGAACTGATCGTGCTGAACAAGTTCGATAAGCGTGGGGCCGAAGACGCGCTGCGTGACGTGCGCAAGCAGTGGAAGCGCAACCGCAATGCGTTCACCCTAGCCGATGCGGATGTCCCGGTATATCCGTCCATCGCCAGCCAGTTCAACGATCCGGGTGTCACCTGGATGTTCTCGAATCTCTGCCGCCTGCTGCGCGAAAAGCTCAGCCTTCCCGCCGATCGCTGGACGCCGTCGCTGGACACCACCTTGAAGGAGCCGCGCGCCACGGTATTGATTCCTGGAAACCGCGTGCGTTACCTGGCCGAGATCGCCGAGCAGGGCAGGGGGATCAATGCCGGCATCGCCCGCGAGGCCGAGGCCGCCAGCAAGGCGCAGCACTACTTCGAATCACTCAAGGATATCGGCGACGAGGAACTCCCCCGCGCGCTGGATCTCTACGACCACGATGCCGTGTCGCCCAAGGCCGCCGGTGTCGACCGCAGCATGCTTACATTGCGCCAGCGCTATAACGAGGCCGTGCGCGAACTCTCTGCCGACGCTGTAAGCCTGCTGCGAGAATGGCCGGCGCGGTACGAGTCGGTCACGGCCGAGTTCAACGAATACCAGGTTCGAGAAAAGGTCATTCGTGTAGAGAACTACCGTACCTCGCTCAGCCACCAGAAGATTCCCAAGGTGTCGCCGCCGAAATCGAAGGACTGGGGCGAACTTCTATCGTTCCTGATGCGCGAGAACCTGCCGGGCGGTTACCCGTATACCGGTGGCGTGTTCCCGTATCGCCGCGTCGGCGAAGACCCCACCCGCATGTTTGCCGGTGAAGGCACGCCTGAACGCACCAACCGCCGCTTCCATTACCTGTCGCTGGGCGGTGGGGCGGCGCGTCTTTCCACGGCCTTCGACTCGGTCACCCTGTACGGCGAAGATCCCGCCCCGCGTCCTGATATCTACGGCAAGATCGGTAACTCAGGTGTGTCCATCGCCACGCTGGACGACATGAAGAAGCTCTATTCCGGCTTCGACCTGTCGGCGCCGACGACATCGGTATCGATGACCATCAACGGTCCGGCGCCGATCATCCTTGCCATGTTCATGAACACGGCCATCGACCAGAACGTGGAGAAATACCTCAACGAGGAACCCGCTCGTTGGGAAGCCGCCAGGGCGCGAATCGCCGAACTCTACCCGCAAGGCGGACGCCCGGAATACTTTGGCGAACTGCCCCAGGGCAACGACGGCCTGGGCCTGGGCCTGTTGGGAGTTTCAGGCTACGAAGTGGTGGATGAAGAAACATATGCGCGGATCAAGGCCTATACGCTGGCCACCGTGCGCGGCACCGTTCAGGCGGACATCCTGAAGGAAGACCAGGCGCAGAACACCTGCATCTTCTCCACCGAGTTCGCTCTGCGCATGATGGGTGATATCCAGCAGTACTTCGTCGATCATAAGGTGCGGAATTTCTATTCCGTGTCGATCTCCGGGTATCACATCGCCGAGGCAGGGGCGAACCCGATCAGCCAGCTTGCCTTTACCCTGTCCAACGGCTTCACCATCGTCGAGTACTACCTCGCCCGCGGCATGAAGGTGGACGACTTCGCGGCCAACCTGTCGTTCTTCTTTTCCAACGGCATGGATCCGGAATATACCGTGATAGGCCGCGTGGCGCGGCGCATCTGGGCCCGCGCCATGCGCGAGCGCTACGGTGCCAGCGCGCGCAGCCAGATGCTGAAGTACCACATCCAGACCTCCGGCCGTTCGCTGCATGCGCAGGAGATCCAGTTCAACGACATCCGCACCACCTTGCAGGCGCTTTACGCGTTGTTCGACAACTGCAATTCCCTGCACACCAACGCCTACGACGAGGCCATCACCACGCCCACGGAAGAAAGCGTGCGCCGCGCGGTGGCGATCCAGCTGATCATCAATCGCGAGCTCGGCCTGAACTTTAACGAAAATCCCTGGCAGGGGAGCTATGTGGTTGACGCGCTGACCGATCTGGTGGAAGAGGCCGTCTACAAGGAATTCGAGGCCATCAGTGAGCGCGGCGGCGTACTGGGTGCCATGGACACCATGTACCAGCGCGGCAAGATCCAGGAAGAGTCGATGTACTACGAGCAGAAGAAGCACGACGGCTCGCTGCCCCTGATCGGCGTCAACACCTTCCTGCCCAAGGATCACGGCGGCGAGATCGCCACCGAGATCGAACTGATCCGTTCCACCGAGGGCGAAAAGGGCCAGCAGATCGACAACGTGCATCGCTACGGCCGTGCCAGGAATGCGCTGGCCCCGGAAAGCCTGCGCACCCTGCAGGCTACCGCGCGTGACCGCCGTAACGTCTTTGAACAGTTGATCGATGCGGTGAAGTACAACTCGCTGGGCCAGATCAGCCACGCACTGTACGATGTGGGTGGCGAATACCGACGAAATATGTAGGGAACCTCCGACCCGCACAGAGGGTCGAAAGATATGGTGAAGCAATAAAGGCAGCGTGATGGCACAACGCACCCCGGTCTTTTCCTGGCTCCTGGCCGTTATCGTTCTGGTGGCGGTGGGAGCCGGTGGCTACTGGTTCTGGCGCAAGGCGACGGCGCCGGAACCTGCGCCGGTGGCGGCCCTGCCACCGCCCGCGCCGGCATCTTCCACACCGGCGACTCCTGTCGTGCAGCACCCCATCGGCGCGGCAGGCCCCGCGTCACCGTCCTCGGCGCCGCTTCCTCTTTTGAGCGACAGCGATACGCTTGCCGCCGAAGGCCTGTCCGACCTTGCCGGCATCGGCAACCTCGATGGCCTGCTCCTTCGCCAGCAGGTGATCGGCCGTATCGTCGCCACGGTGGACGCGCTGCCGCGCCACGCCCTGGCCTCCCGGTTGTTGCCGGTAAAGACGGCGGGCGGGAAATTCCTGGTGTCCAGCGACGGCAGCATCGATCCGAAGAACGAAGCACGCTACGGGCGTTACCTGGCGGTGGTTGAGCACGTGAACCCGCGTGCTGCCGCTGCCTGGTACGTCCGCTTCTACCCATTGTTCCAGCAGGCATACAAGGAACTGGGCTACCCCACCGGCTACTTCAACGACCGCCTGGTGGTGGCGATCGACGACATGCTCGCCGCGCCTGAGCCGAAGGGTCCGATCGCGGTGGTGCAGGACCGCGGGCATTACGCCTTTGCCGATCCTCAGCTTCAATCAGCATCCGTCGGCCAGAAGATGCTGATCCGGCAAGGACCCGATGGCGAAGCGAAAGTAAAGGCGAAACTCCGCGAGCTTCGCGACGCGATCACGGCCGCCCAGCCTCACTGAGCCGTACTCGCAGACCTGCCCGGCGGGAGAGCGATGGCGACGCGCACGACGTGGTCATTGTCGATTATCACTGAGGTCCAGCTATGGCATGTCTTCCCAATTTTCATCCCGGTGAGGTGCTGTTCCATGAGTTTCTGGAACCGCTTGTCATCAGCCAGAATGCGTTGGCGCGGGCCATGGACGTGCCACCGCGGCGAATCAACGAAATCGTGCTCGGCAAGCGCGGAATCACGGCGGACACGGCGGTCCGCCTGGCTTGTGCACTGGGGAACAGTGAGCAGTTCTGGATCGGGTTGCAGTCGGATTACGACCTGGAAGAAGCTCATCGTTCGATCGGACGGGCCATTCATCGCATCGCCCACCTTACTGCCGATGCGTGTGAAGCCGTGACAGCCCTGCGGAAGGGTCGCCAGGCCCGTCCGACAAGACCTGCGTAGCTGACTGTCAGCCCCTGTCGATGCGTCCGGCGTAGCAACCCGGCCCGGCGTAGTGGGCGTGGATATAAGCCACCCGCTCATCGGCCAGCCACTCCTGTACGGTCGGTTCCATGGCATCGCCAAGCATCACGGCTGCTTCCTGCAACATGTCCTGCGCATCGAAGGCACGTAGCGACATCATCCGTCTGCGGAACAGCAAGGGGATCTCGTCGTGGAAGGTTGCCGCGGTGGTGGCGCCCTCCAGCACGAACACGGCGTGGCGCGAACGATAGGGGGTGTCGGCCGGCTGGTGTTCGTAGTTCACCAGCAGCAGTGACTCACCGGGGCGGGCGTCGCGCAGCTCCACGCGGTCGGGGAAGCCACCCTCGGCACCTGCGACATAGCGCGCCGCGCGGTGTGCATGCAGTGCTTCGTCGGGCAGGTGGTAGAGATGGATGAAGGGCGTGGGGTCGAGGCCCGAAATGCGATAGGACATGCGTGCGATGCCTGGTGGTTGTGGTGCGTCAAGCATTGCGCGATGCAATGACCACGCCCATCGGCAGCTTGCTGTTGAATCGTTTTCTTCAGCTGCCGAACAGATGACCGACGGCGGCGGTGATCCCCATCGCCAGCGCACCCCAGCAAAAGACACGCCATGCGCCGCGCCAGACCGGGGCGTTTCCAACCCGCGCCGCTGCGGCGCCGAGGATAAGCAGGCTTGCCAGCGCGGTACCGATAATCGCGAACACCACCATTGCTGCCGGGGCTACTGCCACGGTGACCAGGGGCACCGACGCGCCAAGCGAAAAAGCCAGCGCCGATGCCATTGACGCCTGTACCGGACGTGCGCGCAGTTCCTCGGTGATACCCAGTTCATCGCGCGCATGGGCGCCCAGGGCGTCGTGGGCCATCAATTGCGTGGCAACGTCATGGGCCAGCGCGGCGTCAAGGCCACGCATCTGGTAGATGTGCGTCAGCTCCGCCAGCTCATGGTCGGGATCGGTGGCCAGTTCCTGGCGCTCAAGTGCGAGGTCGGCATGTTCGGTGTCGGCCTGCGAACGAACCGAGACATATTCACCCGCCGCCATCGACATCGCGCCGGCGATCAGGCCCGCTGCGCAGGTAGCCATCAACGTACCCTGGGTCTGGCCTGATGCCGCCACGCCCACGGCAAGGCTTGCCACCGAGATCACGCCGTCATTGGCGCCCAGTACCGCGGCGCGAAGCCAGGCGACGCGCCCGGAGGCGTGGGTTTCAGGATGGCGTCTTGACATCGTGACTTCCGGCCGGTCGACGCAGGCAGCATAGCGGCGCTAGCATCGTGGTGGAATGAACAACTCACAAGCCATGCATGCGTGATCGCACCCACCCAAGGCGGTCCGATGCCGTACTTCGTGACGCGGCGGCTTGCGTGCTTGCCCTGCTGGTGGTGGTAGCGCCACTGGTGCTGCCGCATCTGGATCCATGGCGGCAACCCGGCACGGGGTGGCATCGCAAGGCGCCCAATGCCTTTGCCCTGCGCCTGCTCGATTCGGGCCGATACGTGGCACTGGGCGATTGCGGCACCTGTGAGGGCAATGCCTCGAAAGGGCAATGGGTGCGCCACGGCGCCACCATCACGTTGCGCAACGATGCACCGCCGCATGCCCATGCGCAGTTCATGGAGTTCGATTTCCGCGGTTGCCCGCTATTGGTGGAAGAGCGTTATGCCGTATCCGCCGATGACCAGTTATTGGCCATGGCCTTTGCCCGCGACGACACCGCCTGCCACGGGCTTGGTCAGACAGGCTAAATGGTGGCCGGGCCACGCCAGGGCGCGCCCCACGCGGCCTGCGCCGCCCGCAGGTGGGCTAAAATGGCTGCTTTGCCGTCAAAGCCAGCCGCCAAGCCATGACCTCGATCAAGCAGGAAGACCTCATCCAGAGCGTTGCCGACGCCCTGCAATACATTTCCTATTACCACCCGGTGGATTACATCAAGAACCTCGCCGCTGCCTACGAGCGCGAGGAATCACCGGCGGCCAGGGATGCCATGGCCCAGATCCTGATCAACTCGCGTATGTGCGCCGAAGGCCATCGGCCGATCTGCCAGGACACCGGCATCGTCACGGTGTTCCTGAAGATCGGCATGGATGTGCATTGGGCCGACGCCACGATGGGCGTGGAAGACATGTGCAACGAGGGTGTGCGCCGCGCCTATAACGATCCGGACAACAAGCTTCGCGCTTCGGTACTGGCCGATCCGGCAGGCAAGCGCAGCAACACCCGTGACAACACGCCGGCGGTGGTGAACGTGTCGGTGGTGCCGGGTAACAAGTTGGATGTGATCGTCGCCGCCAAAGGCGGTGGTTCGGAAGCCAAATCCAAGTTCGTGATGTTGAACCCGTCCGATTCGATCGTCGACTGGGTGATCAAGACCGTACCCACCATGGGTGCGGGCTGGTGTCCGCCGGGCATGCTCGGTATCGGCATCGGCGGTACGGCCGAGAAGGCCATGCTGCTGGCCAAGGAAGCGCTGATGGAGCCGATCGACATCACCGACCTGATCGCCCGTGGTCCTGCGAACCGCGCCGAGGAACTGCGCCTGGAGCTGTATGACAAGGTCAACGCATTGGGCATCGGCGCGCAGGGCCTGGGCGGCCTCACCACCGTGCTCGACATCAAGGTCAAGGACTACCCCACACACGCGGCGAACCTGCCTGTGGCGATGATCCCCAACTGCGCGGCCACCCGCCATGCGCATTTCGTGCTGGATGGTTCAGGGCCGGTAGCGCTGGATCCGCCGTCGCTGGAAGACTGGCCCAAGCTTACCTACGATGCCTCGAAGGGGCGCCGGGTAAACCTCGACACCGTTACCCGTGAGGAAGTGACGGCGTGGAAACCAGGCGAGGTGCTGCTCCTGAACGGCAAGCTCCTGACTGGTCGTGACGCCGCCCACAAACGCATGGTGGAGATGCTCGACCGGGGCGAGAAACTGCCGGTGGATTTCACCAACCGCTTCATCTACTACGTGGGTCCGGTTGATCCCGTGCGCGATGAAGTGGTCGGTCCCGCTGGCCCCACGACTGCTACGCGCATGGACAAATTCACCCGGCAAATGCTGGAGGTCACGGGCCTGCTCGGCATGGTCGGCAAGGCCGAGCGTGGACCTGCGGGCATCGAGGCTATCCGCGACAACAAGGCGGTGTACCTGATGGCCGTGGGCGGCGCGGCGTATCTGGTGTCCAAGGCGATCAAGGCCTCGCGTACCGTGGCCTTCGAGGACCTGGGCATGGAAGCGATCTACGAATTCGACGTGGTCGACATGCCGGTGACGGTGGCCGTGGACAGCACGGGAAGCTCGGTGCACAAGACCGGTCCACGCGAATGGCAGTCGCGCATCGGCAAGATTCCGGTGGTCGTGGAATAAGCGGGCAATGGCTTGTATGATGGTCATAATCCAAAAAAGGAGATGGCCGTTATGTCGCTGGCTGATGAAATCGCGCGGGGCCTGACCGGCCTTGAACAATTGAAGGCCCTGAAGGCCTCTGGCCGGTGGCCGGGCATCGCCATCTCGCTGGACTTCGACCTGGTCGAGGTGGACGAAGGCTTCGCGGTATTCGCCGGCATTCCCGGCGACCACGCCTATAACCCCATCGGCATGATCCACGGCGGCTATGCCGCCACCTTGCTCGATTCATGCTGCGGCTGCGCCGTGCACAGCAAACTTGCCGCCGACCAGGCGTACACCACGCTGGAACTGAAGGTGGCTTACCACAAGGCCCTTACGCGCGACTCAGGCCGTGTCCGTGCCGAGGGCCGGGTGGTGACCATCGGTCGCCGCGCGGCTTTCGCCGAAGGGCGCCTGCTGGGTGAGGATGGCAAGCTTTACGCCTCTGCCACCTCTACCCTGTTGGTGATCCAGCGCTAACCTGGGCTTAGACGTCCACGTTGAACTTCAATCCCAGCACCGTGGCATTGTCGTTGCGCGACGAGCCACCGGGATGCTTGATGTACTGCACGTTGGGGCGAAGCATCAGCCAGCCGGTAGGCCGGTAGGTGTAATAAAGCTCCGCCACGCCTTCATAACCGCCCACCGGCGCACGCCACCAGGGCCACAGGCCGTTGAACTGTCGATGCTGACGGATGACGCGACTGTTCACGTGCGTCGTGCCGATGGCAAAGCCGATGTCGTCCAGGGGACGGGATGCGAAAGGGGCGCCCCAGTTGCCGCCAATGGCGATCTGGCGATCGGTCGTGCTGGTACGGCGATCAGCCTGCGTGGCATTGAGGAACAGCCGCACGTTCGTCGACACCTGCTGCTCGAAGTTGACGTATCCGCCGTACGCACCGCGGCGCTGGGCGGCGGGCAGGCGGCTCAGCACCTGCGAACCGCCTTCGATGTCGGTGTAGACGTCGTCGCGCCGCGAGGTGTCATACCAGGCTCCGAACTTGTAGCTACCGTCGAGTTCACCGAAGGTGGGCTTGACACCGAACTCCAGCAGGATCAACGCACCGGTGGTGCCGGCGGGATTGTTTATCCCGAAGGCGTTGCGGTTCTGCAGATAGGCCGGGTTCACCTGGTAGGCGCCGACCTTCACATAGGTGGTGGTACCGGTTTTCGCCGTCAGCACCAGTCCCCACTGGCTTACCGGCCAGTTGTACCAGTAGTTGCCCACCAGATTGCCTGGCTGCGAACCGCAGAAGGTGAGGTTCTGGAAGGCGCAGTCGAAGGCGGCGAAATCCTCGCCGACCGTCATCCGCCCGAATTTCACCGAGAGCGCCTGGTTAAAATACGCCTGGCGATACCACAGTTGCGTCAGCCGCCAGGTCTGGCCGCGTCCATACACTTCCTGCACCTGCTGCAAGGTGCCCAGGCGGGCATCGTCGCTCAGGTTGCGGCCGGCGCGGTGGGTGATGGCCACACGGAACTCCCCATCGTGCCAGCCGTAGAGCTTGTCGAGGTCAAGGTCGGCTAGAAGGCCGAGCTGCCCGCTGATGCGGTTGAGCGGGCGATCACCGCCGCTGTAGTTGCGTGCAGCCTCCGCGGTGTAATTGATCGAGAACGCCACGCCACGATCGGCCAGGTGCGTGCGCATACCGTTCCAATCACCGGTAAGGGCTTCGTCGGCGACGTCGGCCAGGGCCGTGGCGGGGGCGAGAACAGACGCCAGGGCCAGGCGGCCGGCGAGCGGGATCAAACGCATGGGTGCTCCTTGCATATGCCGGCGCGCATCCATTGCGCGTCGGGGGCGGCGGTCGCCCGGAGCGGGAACCGTCGTGCAGTAGAGGCGTGTTGTCCAGCCTGCAAACACGTGAACGGCAACTTTTACGACAGATTCGATACGGGCTGGATGAGGCGAGCCCGAGGACGACACAGCAAACCGGATCACCCCCATGGAGAGAGGGTGATCGGTTGATTGCGATACCGGGGAGATTTAGCCCTGGTCGCTCGTCGATTTCCTGTCCTGCCACTTCTGGCGCATCTTCTCCCGCATCGCCTGCCACTGCTGGCGCTGTGCATCGGTGAGTACGGCATCGATCTGCGACTGCGACGACTTCATTGCCTCGCGCACCTTCTGGCGCTGGGCCATCGGGTCGGCGCCGTTGTCGGACTTCAGCGAGGCCATCTGTTGCTGCCGCTGCTGCAGGATGGCTGCGATCTTGTTCGACTGGTCGGGCGTGAGGTTCAGCATTTTGGTCAGGCGCTGGGCCTGGTGCTCGGGATCCGGCTGGCGGTGTCCCTGCATGGCGCCGGCGGCCGGGGCGGCGTCCGGGGTGTCCTGGGCAAGGACGATGCCCGACGCGCCGAAGGCGATCAGCAGGCTGGCAACGAGGGGGAGGGTCTTGGACATGGTTTGCGCTCCGATGGTGGTGGGAGATCAAACGCGTGCACGCCGGGCGCGTTGACACGGCCCATGCATGGGGCATGCTTTTGCGAAAACGTATTTATTCGCCGGTCGGTTTGCCCGCCTGGGACTTTCGCGCTGCGACGAGGTGGCGCACATAGCCGGACCAGACGACAAACAGCACGCCGCACACGACCGCGATGGCGGCGATGATGTTGAAGCTGTCGGCGCTACCGAGCGACGCCTGCTGTACGCGGACGAGCCAGTCGAGCGAGAACCCCATGCGCCGTGCCGCGTCCACCACCGGCGATAGCCAGGCCATCCAGGCCAACGCGGTCACACCGAAGAAAAGCATGCCGCCGAGCGTCACTTTTCGTGCAATTGCGTCCGTGCCGTGCAGGCGTCGAGCGACGATTTCCCGGCAGGCCCGCGGGCGCGCCGCATGGATGGGAAGCTCGGTGCCTTTGCGATGGTGAATTGATCGATGCATGTGGTCCGTAAAGCAACGAACGGGCCACATGCATCACTGTCCTGGAATTCCCTAGTTCCCGGCGACGGGAAGGTCCAGGTGGCTGTCGCTGAAGATGCGCTGGGTGGCCTTTTTGTAGTCACCGGGCCTGGCGAAGAAGATGTTGTCCACGTAGGTCTGCGGGTTGCGGTCGTACAGCGGGAACCAGCTGGACTGCACCTGCACCATCAGGCGGTGGCCCGGCAGGAACACGTGGTCGGCGGTGGGTAGCGGGAAGGAATAATCCAGTGGCGCGCCGGCCTGGATGGGTTTGGCCACGGTGAACCCCTCGCGGTAGCGGCCGCGCAGGATGTCGCCGGCGATCATCAGCTGGTAACCGCCCATGGCCGCGTCCATCGGCTCCATGTCCGGATAGACGTCGATCAGCTTCACCACCCAGTCGCTGTCCGTGCCGGTGGTGCTGGCGCGCAGGTGCACCACGGGCTGGCCGCGGATCACCAGCGGCTGGGTGAGTACGTCGGAGGTCCAGGAAACCACGTCAGGGCGGCCGGAGGCCTCGCGCTGGTCGTCCACCAGCCATTCCGACCAGGTCTGCCCCGGGTCGTAACCGACCGGCTGGATCGGCCGGGCGCGGAAGGGCACGGGCTTGGCGGGATCGGACACATATTCCTGGTAGGCCTCGCCCGATGGCTTGGCGAAGCCGAGCTTGCCGTCGCCGCCGAGGTAGAGAGCACGCGCCTGCGTCGTCACCGGCCACTGGCGGAAGGTGCGCCAGACATTGCTGCCGGTTTCGTACGCGGTGACGGGAGCCACCGGGTTGGCCGGTGCGTCGTCCTTGAGGTAATGCGCCAGGAACGGACGCAGGATCTTCTGTCGGAAGTAAAGACCCGTGTCAGAACCAAACTGCACCGCACCAAGCGAACTGGCGTTCTCGATCTCCTGGCCGTGGTGCCAGGGTCCCATCACCAGGAACACCTTGTCGTTGCCGGTGTCCTTGGGCTTGATCGCCTTGTACACGGCGATCGCGCCATAGATGTCTTCCTGATCCCATAGCGAGTGCACCAGCATGGTGGGTACCTTCAGCGGCTGCCCGGCCAGGACCTTGTCCACTGCCTGGTCGCTCCAGAAGCTGTCGTAGGCCGGATGGGCAATGAGCTTGCGCCAGAAACCGACCTGCTCAAGGCCATAGCGACGCGCCATCTCGCCGGTGGCACCGGCGCGCAGGTACAGGTCGTATTCGTCGTGTACCGATGAATTGAACTTGATCTCGTTCTTTCGGCTGGCTGCCTGTTCAAGGATGTACGGCAGGTTCTGCGCGCGGAAGGCACCATTGTGGAACCAGTCGTCGCCCATCCAGCCATCGACCATCGGGTTCATCGGCACGGCTACCTTCAGCGCCGGGTGTGGATTCACCAGCGACATCAGCGGCTCGAAACCGTCATAGGAAATGCCGATGGTGCCCACGCGGCCGTTGGACTCGGGGATGTTTTTCACCAACCAGTCGATGGTGTCGTAGGTGTCGGTGGCTTCGTCGACGGGCGTGGGGTTCTGCGGCCCATGCAGCGGCCGGTTCATCACGTAGTCGCCCTCTGAACCGTACTTGCCGCGGATGTCCTGCACCACGCGAATGTAACCGTCCTGGACGATCACGTCCGGTGCGTTGTCGTAACCGTTCAGGGTGGCGCCGAGGTTGCCGGTGTGGCCGTGCGTGGTCAGTTCATCGGCGTCGTAGGGCGTACGCGTGAGCAGGATGCCGGCGCGGTGGGCACCCTTGGGAACCAGGATCACCGTATGCAACTTGACCCCGTCACGCATGGGAATCATCACCTGGCGCCGTTCGTAGTCGAAGCCCTCGCTGCTCTGCGTGAAAGTGGCCGGGGTCTCCGAAGGGTAGTTCGGGTATTGCGGTGCGGTGGCCTCCTGGGCAGCGGCGGCGCTGGACAGGGCAAAAGCGATAAGCGCGGCAAGGCGCCACGAAAAACGCGAGGTGCAAGGCATGAGATGGGACCCCTTCGGACGGATTGACCCACTCTAGCGACGCCCCGGCGGACTGCCTAGGGGTAAAATCTCGCGTTTGCACCTCCCATGGGCCATTGCATGCTGACCTTGGACTTCCTCCCGGCCGCCGTGGTGTTCGACATGGACGGCCTGATCTTCGACACCGAAACCCTTTACCGCGATGCCATGCTGGCGGCATCGGCCGAGCGCGGCGTGGTCATGCCGATGGCGTTGTACCTGCGCCTGATCGGCCTGCACGGCCCCCGGGCACGCGAACTGGTGCTTGAAGAGCTGGGGCCCGGCACCGACGTCGACGGCCTGTGGAACGCCGCTAACAGCCGCTTCGCAGCCATGCTCGACACCCAGCTGGCGGTGAAGGCGGGCGTGGTGGAGTTGCTCGATACACTCGACCGCCTGCAACTGCCACGAGCCATCGCCACCTCGTCATCGCATGCGGCGGCCGCGCATCATTTGGCGGCGCATCGGCTTACCGACCGGTTCCATGCGGTGATCGCCGCAGGCGACTACGAACACGGCAAGCCCGCACCCGATCCCTACCTTCTGGCCGCCGAGCGGCTTGGCGTGCCGGCGGACCAGTGCCTGGCGCTTGAGGATTCCCATAACGGCGTGCGCGCGGCCCTGGCCGCGGGCATGGTGACGGTGATGGTGCCGGACCTGCTCGAGCCGGACCTCGATGTGCTCGCCGGCCGCGCGCGCGTGGTTGGAACCTTGCACGATGTGGAGCGCGCGCTCGCTTTGCATGGACATTGACTTGCCGTCCGGTTCACGTAACGGCGCGGAGCATGGCGTGCACTGCCAGCCACGGAGCATCCACCATGCCCGAGAAGAAGACCCAAGACCGCGTCCGCGCCGACAAGCGCGCGGGGAAGTCCGCCAGCACGCAGGCCGGCGAATACGTCCATGAGGAAATCGAACACGTCCGCGAAGGCAAGCATGGCGCCCGCTCGGCCAAACAGGCCATCGCCATCGGCCTGTCCAAGGCACGCCGCGCCGGCGTCAAGGCGCCGGTGAAAAAAACCGCGAGCAAGGCAACGAAGAAGAAGGCCGCACAAGACACCGCAGCTTCCCATCGCAAGGGCGCGGCAAAGAAGACATCGACCAGGCGGTCGACGGCCACGAAGAAGGCGCTCAAGCGCGAGGGTACGGCGTCGGCCAGCAAGACGGCGTTATCCCGCCAGGGCAAGGCGGCCGCGCGCAAGCGTCCGGCAGCAGCGCGCAGCGCGGCGGCAAAGAAGGCCGCGCGGACCAAGGGCCCGGCCGTGCGCAAGGCTGCGGCCAAAAAGGCGGCACGCAAGCGCGCCGCCAGCTGAACCGGTAATCAGCTCGGCTGCGCGGGAGCGGCCGAGAGCTTCTCAAGCAACTGCATCTGCACGTCGCGGGGTGGCTGCGTATGGGTGGTACGTACATAGGACCCGTCGGCCTGCAGGATCCAGGCATTGGCGTTGTCGGCCATGTACATGTCCAGTTCCTTCTTCACCCGCTGCTGCAGCTTTTTCCCCTCGATGGGGAAGCCGGTTTCCACACGCCGGTCGAGGTTGCGTTCCATAAGGTCGGCGCTGGCCAGGTACAACAGTGGCTCGCCGGCGTTGTGGAACCAGTAGGCACGGCTGTGCTCCAGGAAGCGGCCGACGATGCTGCGCACGCGAATGTTCTGCGAGATACCGGGCACGCCGGGGCGCAGACAACACATGCCGCGCACGATCAGGTCGACTTTTACGCCGGCGATCGAGGCCCGGTAAAGTGCGCGGATCACCTTCGGGTCGGTGATGGCATTAACCTTGATGACGATCTGCGCTGGTGCGCCCGCCGCCGCGCGGCCCGTCTCGGCGGAAATAAGTTCCAGCAGGGTCTTCTTCAGTGTGAATGGCGCGCGCAGCAGGCGCTTCATGCGCAGTACCTTGCCCATGCCGGTAAGTTCGCTGAAGAGGCGGTGCACGTCCTCGCAGAGGGCTTCGTCGGAGGTGAGCAGGCTGTAGTCGGTGTAGAGGCGTGCGTTGCCGGTGTGGTAGTTGCCGGTACCCAGGTGCGCATAGCGCACCAGCACACCGTTCTCGCGACGCTGAACCAGCATCATCTTGGCGTGGGTTTTTACCCCCACAACGCCGTAGATGACAATCGCGCCGGCGGTCTGCAGGCGCGAGGCCAGCGACAGGTTCGATTCCTCGTCGAAGCGCGCGCGCAGTTCCACCACGGCGGTCACTTCCTTGCCGGCACGGGCCGCTTCCACCAGGGCATCGACGATTTCCGACGTAGCGCCGCTGCGATACAGCGTCTGCTTGATGGTAAGTACCTGCGGATCCTTGGCCGCCTGGCGCAGCAGGTCCACCACCGGTGTGAACGATTCATAGGGGTGCAGCAGCAGGATGTCGTGGGCGGCGATCGCCTGGAAGATGTCCACGCCGGCACGCAGCGATTTGGGCAGCGAGGGTACGAAGGTCGGGTACTGCAGGCGGGCGAACTCAGGCAACGCGGCGATGGGGAAGAGGCGTGCGAGGTTGACCGGGCCGTTTACCTCGTAGAGTTCATCCGGGCCCAGCGCGAATTGCTTGAGCAGGTAATCGCTCAGCGGCCGGGGGCAGTTGTCGGCCACTTCCAGGCGTACGCCATCGCCGAAGCGGCGCGATGAAAGCTCGCCGCGCAGCGCGCGGGCGAGGTCATCCACTTCGTCGGCATCGATGGAGAGGTCGGCGTTTCGGGTAAGGCGAAACTGATAGCAACCGAGCACCTTCATGCCCGGGAAAAGTTCCTCGGCATGGGCGTGGATGATCGAGGAAAGCAGGATGAAGTTGTCGCCATCGACGATGACTTCATCGGGCAGCTTGATGATGCGCGGCAGGATGCGCGGCGCCGGCACGATGGCCAGGCCCGAATCACGGCCGAAGGCGTCCACGCCTTCCAGTTGCACGATGAAGTTCAGGCTCTTGTTGACCAGGCGGGGGAACGGGTGGGTGGGATCCAGCCCGATCGGCGTCACCAGCGGCGCCACTTCCTGGCGGAAGTAACGGCGCACCCAGAGTTTCTGCTTGTTGGTCCACTGTGTGCGGCGGACGATGCGGATCTTGCGCTCGGCCAGGGCCGGCATGATCTGCTCGTTCAATATCCTGTACTGGCGCTCGATCACCTTGTGCGCCAGTTCGGAAATCTCAGCCAGCGCCCGCTTTGGGCTGATGCCGTCGGCGCCGATCAAT